>NZ_PYIA01000105.1:0-69428 GCF_013265645.1 Sphingopyxis sp. BSNA05
TTGGTGATCGCTGCCCGTTAACGAACCGGCCGAGTGCCGTTTACGTGATCTCGACCCGGAGTAAATTGCGTAACCGTTGCGCTTCTCCGCGCAATGACAGGCCACGCTCAGCCTTTCGCTTTCGATGGGAAAGGCTTTTCAGATCCTGGCGAATATCGAGTTCAGGACGCGCGCGAGGACCGTGTCCACAAGACCGACTTTCCCGGAGAATATGATGTCGGCGGAGCCCGAGAGTATGGAGCTCTTCAACGGCAAAATCGGCCTGCCATTGGCTTCGGCTGTCAATGTCTGATAAAACAGGCCGGTCAGCTCGCCGGTATCATTGCCTTCCTGATAGGGATTCAGAATGGCCAGCCATTCATCGTCCAGACTGTCAGGGAAGACCTGTTCGGCCAGCAGCAAGCTCGCGGCGACCGCGGTAGCGCTTCCAAAGGCTGATGCGATCTCCAGCATCTCCCGCCGGTTATCCGCAGGCATTTTTCGAGCGAGGATCGACAGGTCGACCAGCCATTTCAGTCTCGGCCACATCGCCAGCGCGCCATGCAGGACAATATACAGGCAATAGAAGCTGTTCGAAAGCGACGGGATCGCATTGAATTTAACGGACTCACTGAAATCTTCCGTGAGGCTCGGCGGCTCAAACTTAAACAGTCTTTGATGCAGTTCAATCGGTACCGAAAAGGCGGGGTCCACAAAAGTTATGTCCTTGAAACGCCTGATCTCGGTGTCCTGACGCCTCAGTACCGGTCTTTCGGTGCGTCTCATCGTCGTCGCTTTGTAGATATACCCTTCCCGGTTCAACAGCTCAATGGTTTGACGGGATTGATCTGGCGGAATGAGGATATCGACATCTTTCGATTGCCGCGCGGTAGAATCATCGTGAAGCTGTTCCGCCAGCCCCCGCCCCTTCAGAATGGAAAAGGGTACGGAATGGGCATTCAGCAGTTTCGAAATATTCTTTTCGGCAGCTTTCTGTTTCAGACCCGCAAATATATTGTTCTGATAGGCTGTTTCCAGAATCGAAGAAGCATTGTCGTCCGCCGTGACATCGGCACTGCTTTGCATCGCCAAATGCAACAGCGGACCAACACGATGGCGGCTCACCGCAAAGGTCGCGAGCGTCTCACTGATCGGTTCGGAAACGTCAATCAAAGGCAGGGACAAGGCAGGGCGCAAATATCTGCTCAAAGATAATAGAAGTGCCTCGCTATTTCCATCCATGGTTTGCGCTTAGAATTTTACTACCGCTTAGGCGAGGCCAGAATGGCCTCGGCGGCTACTTTTTTATTCGTGAGCACCATTTGCCCGGCGTCTACTGGGCAATCCAGCTGAAAAAGTGACAATGGCCTTCTGGAAATTCGGTCCCGATCAAGCCGCCCTGCCCGGTGCGAAATTTCCGTCCTGATCGTGCCCGATCATTTTTTCTCCAGACCTTCGGAGACCGACTGGACGAGAGTTGCAATGCGGGAAACCCGAGCCGGCAGCGAGCGGCCCCGCCGGAATATCATCCACAGATCATGACTCAATTCTTTGAGAAGCGGAGCGATGCGAAGCCTGTCTTTGTCGGGATAGCTGTCGACGCCGCTACGTGGCAGCAGTGTATAGCCGATACCGCGCGCCACCGGTGATGGTATCTGACTGATCTGGTTCACAAAGCTACGAATATGCAGCCGATCCGAGCCGCGGAAATCTTCCGGAAAATTCATCGCGAACAGGTCATCAGCATAAGCAAATCCGTCAGGATGTGCAATGAAGCCGAGGTTGTCGAGCGCCTGGAAGCTGATCGGCGAGGTCATGACCCCTTCGGGAACCACGAGGCACAATTCCTCCTGCCCCAGATGCTCCGCTTGGAGCCGGGGATGACGGGGGTCATGATCCGCAATTCCGAGATCAAATTGGCCGTCCAGCACCCCGGACAACACTTTGTCCTGCGGGGTTGCTTCGAGTCTTATGGTCAGGCCGGGCGACGACTGCATTGCCGACAGGATATGGGGGTATAGCAGCATCGCAAAACTGCCGGAACAAGCTATGGCTACTTCGCCAACAGCGGGGTCGTCGCGCAGGATCGTTTCCTGCAGAACCTGCTCCTCAGCGCGTCTGGCCCGCCCGACGGCCAGAACCGCTTCGCCCGCCGGCGTGAGGCTGAAACTCTTGCCCTGCCGCGAGATCAGCGGCTGACCGACTTGTGCTTCCAGTTTTTGCAGATGCTGCGATACGCCAGGCTGGGTCATGTTCAGCAGGCTCGCTGCCCTGGTAAAGTGACCGGTTTCGCAAAGCACTACAAAGCTGTCGAGCCATCGGGAATTCAACATAAATCATTACTATATGTTATGATAAAATATTGAAATGATTATTTCATATAATGAACCGGCCATCCTATTTTCTGCTCGATAGAAAATGAAAGGAAACCATCATGCAACCGACACCACGCGCCTTTTCCCATATTGGCCTATCCGTCCCCGACCTTGATGCCGCTGTAAAATTCTACACCGGGGTTCTCGGGCTCTACACGATAATGAAGCCGACCAATGTTACCGAGGACGAGAGTGCGGTCGGCGTCATGTGTACCGATGTGTTCGGTCCCGGCTGGGGCAGCTTGCGTATTGCCCATCTTGCCACCGCTGACCGCGTCGGAATCGAACTGTTCGAATTTCCGGACAACTATGCGCCGGACAATAATCTGGATCACAATCGCCAGGGAACATTCCATTTTGCATCCAGGATCCGGACGTGGAGGGACTGATCGAGAAAATTGTGGCGGCCGGCGGCAAGCAGCGCATGCCGGTGCGCGAATATTATCCCGGCGAGAAGCCTTACCGCATGTGCTACGTCGAGGACCCGTTCGGTATCGTGTTCGAAATTTACAGCCATAGCTATGAACTGACCTATTCCGACGGGGCCTATTCCTGACACAGCTGCCCGATGGCGTGCGCGGTCGCGGGCCCTGTCAGGGTCGAGAGGGTCCCGGCCGCGCAACTTAACCGCCCGAAGTGCGTTGTTTGCAGGATGAGTAACCAGAACATAATAAGCAAAAGGCAAATATCATGAAAATCCTAATGGTCCTGACGTCGCACGATGAACTTGGTGATAGCGGCAAGAAAACCGGCTTCTGGCTGGAGGAATTCGCGGCGCCATATTATGTGTTCAAGGATGCCGGAGCAGACATAACGCTGGCTTCACCCAAAGGCGGACAGCCGCCGCTGGATCCTTCCAGCGATACCGACGACGCCCAGACTGACGATACGAAACGTTTCAAATCTGACGAGGCTGCGCAGGCAGCACTGGCCAGTACAGCGGTGCTATCGACGGTTTCGGCGGACGGATTTGACGCGATTTTCTATCCCGGCGGCCATGGCCCGCTCTGGGATCTGGCCGAAGATGACAACAGCAAGACGTTGATCGAGGCTTTCTGGACCAGCGACCGGCCCGTCGGCGCGGTCTGCCACGCCCCTGCAATATTCAGACATACAGAAAATGCTGAGGGCAAGCCGCTGGTATCCGGCAGAACCGTGACCGGATTTACCAACACCGAAGAAGAAGGGGTTGGCCTGACCGATGTCGTGCCCTTCCTGGTCGAGGACATGCTGAAAGAAAATGGTGGCGATTATCGCAAGGGCGACGACTGGGCCTCTTTCGTTGTCGTCGACGGCAAGCTCGTCACCGGCCAGAACCCGGCGTCATCTGCAGAAGCGGCGCGCAAACTGCTCGACCTGCTTTAAACTCAAATAAACGGAGCGACTTATGGATATTCTTGTCGCCGGTGCAACCGGCAAAACCGGACTACGGCTCGTCGATCAGCTGAAGGCCAAAGGCCATTCCCCTATCGCGCTGGTCCGTGAATCTTCGGATACCGGCTCGCTGCCCGCGGATGTCACGCAACGCCAGGGCGACCTGACGGATCTGAAAAGCGGGATATGCGATGGCTGTGACGCGGTAATTTTCGCCGCCGGCTCCGGGGGCTCCACCGGCCCCGAAATGACCGACAAGGTGGACCGCGATGGTGCCAAACGGCTGGTCGATCTGGCTGCTGACGCCGGAGTCTCGCGTTTTGTCATGCTGAGCAGCGCTGGCGCCGACAATCCGGACCCGGAAAGCGACCTGGCACATTATCTTCAGGCAAAACACGAAGCGGACGAACATCTCAAAGCTTCCGGTCTGAACTATGCCATCGTTCGTCCGGTCAGTCTGACCGACGAGGACGGCACCCGTGACATGCGCTTTGGCGATGATGTCGATCTCCAGGGAAAAGCGGCGCGGGGCGATGTCGCTGCCGTGCTTGCAAATGCGGTCGATGACAGCGAATGGACGGGCAAGGCGCTACTGATGCAGTCTGTCCAGACCGGTGACTGAAAAACCGTGTCTGGCCGGCGATAGCGCCGGTTTAGACCCGATGTCGAGCAAGGGATGCGCAGCGCAGCCTGCTCGGCATCGAACTGCCTCTGATCCAGCTGCAGGCCGACCAGATCAATGCGATCATCAGCCTTCACGAGGCGGTTGGCGGAGTCCTGTTACTGCTGGACCGGTCCGGTAAAAATTGGGGAGAGGCAAACCCAACAGGCTTTGCGCAACCTTTACATCTTCAGGGCGTAAATCAATCAATGCAGGACTATTCGCCAATATTCGGCCATAGATACAGGCATCAATCGAATGGGTGTATAGCAAATGAAGTCCATATCGCGAAAGCCGATCGAAGCGACACAGGCAGGCCCGTTTGACAATCTTGCCTTTTCTGCCGAACCGGCAGGTCTCTGATCCATGGACGATATCGGCGAAACATCCTCCCGATTCCCCTATCGCAAGACGCGCAACATCGTGGCTGTCATTCTCGCCATTTTCCTGCTGGCGATATTGCTGCTGGGCGCGGTCCCTGCGAGCATTTTCAAGACTGTAATCAGCGAGAAGTTGCAGGGCGCTTCTGATCGCGAAGTGGCAATCGGTTCGGTCAGCAGAGACAGTTTCTTCTCTTACACTCCCGTCATCACCGTCCACGATGTCCGCATTGCGCAACCGGCATGGGCGGGCGAAGGCGATTTTCTGAAACTGAAATCAATATCGGCACGGGTTGCCGTGCTGGATATCCTGACCGGTAGCGCGAGACCGGACCGTCTCGCGGTAGACGGGCTCGACATCGCGCTGATCCGGGACAAGGACGGACGCGCCAACTGGGATGAGGGCAATCGTAACGCTGACATGGACGATCGCGGACCCGTTCTGACCGATCTTGATGTCGGCAATTCCCGTTTCAGCTTTACCGACCACAAGCGCGGCTTGTCCATTGAAGGCCCGGTCTCGATCAATAGCGAAGAGGGTTTGCGCGCCGAAGGCAGCGGCACATTTTTGGAGTCCAAGGCAAGCATGCTGTTCACCGGGGGAGCCATTGCCGGGATCGATCCCGAGGCCGATTATCCATTTTCGGTCTCGCTGCAATCGCCGGCTCTGGAATTGACGGCGACCGGTATAATGCAGGGCGTTCTGAACACGGACCGTTTCACCGCATCGCTGTCCGCCCGCGCACCCACTCTCAAGAATTTGGACCAGATTATCGAAGCCGGCCTGTTCGGTACCCAGAAGATTGATCTGCAGGCAAATATTCATCACGAAAACAAGGACTGGTACGTCAAGACGCTGAGCGGAACGATAGGACGGTCAAACCTGTCCGGCAAAGCGGATATTCTCAAACGCGACGGCCGAACCAAAATCGATGCCACGATAAAATTTGCCACGCTGGATTTCGACGATCTGGCCGACGATGCCGGTCTGGCAAAAGCAGCGGCTCTGACCCGCCGCATCGGCCCCAGAGTCCTGCCCAACACCCGTATCAACCTGTCCAAAATGGGGCCGACCGATGGACAGATGACCTTCACCGTCGACCGCCTGCTCTCTCGTCGGGACACCATATTCCGGAGCGTGCATGGAAAATTGTCGCTGGACCACAAGGTTATAAAAATCACAAATCTGCTGATCGGCCTGGAAAGTGGCCGGATGTCCGGCAGTGTGCAAGTCGATCACCGCAGCGGGGCGCCGAAATTGTCGACCGACCTGACGTTGTCCGGCGCCTCGATCTCCGACCTGATTGGCAATGGCGACATCGTGACGGCTACCATGAGGGGCCGCATAAAATTGGCCGGTACCGGCGACACGTTCCGGGAAGCCCTGGAGAAAGCAGATGGCAAGGCCGCGATGGTTGCCTCAGGCGGCAGTGTGCGCGCAACGGCCGCGCATGTTCTCGGCCAGAATCTTGGCGGCGCCGTAGAGGAAATTATCGGCAATCCGAAAGCCCGCGTTCCGCTGCGCTGTCTGGTCGCCAATTTCACGGCGCGTAACGGAATATTGACGCCCTCACCGCTGGCAATTGACACGACGGTGTCGATCGGACGCGGTGAAGGCCGGATCACCCTGAAAGGCGAAACTGTCTCGCTGATATTGCGCGGAGGTGCCAAGGGGAAAAGCGCCTTGCGCATCGTCGATCCGATCAAAATCACCGGAACGCTCAATGCACCCGCCGTGTCCGTAGCCGGGCTCGGCAAGGCCAGTGATGCCGAAAAGCCTTCGCTCGGCGATGTCCTGAAAGTCGCTACGAAATCGATCGGCAGCGCGCTGGGGATCGGCGATAGTGACGAACAGAAAAAGGCTTTCATCCAGAAACCGAAGTCCCTGAACTGCTCCGTTCTTGTCGCCGAAGCGATGCGCTAAGGTCTTGCAGCTACAAATCCGAATCCGTCTCGGAGCGATGGAGAAAGCAGCGTGTCCGAACGGATTTCCCGCTTCTGCCCCTGCCCGCATGGGCGAATAGCAGCCGCTGCACAAAAATATGATTCCGGCCAAGGTTGCGGCGGAATGACTCCGTCTTGTGTTTGTTCAGGGAAATTCGTCCCGATAACCACAAGAGGATTTACATGCGCAAATATCTACTCGCGTCGACCTGCCTGGTCGCTGTCATCTCCATCCCCGCGCAGGCGGAAACAACCATCGCGACAGCCACTACCGACCCGATCCGCACCTCGACGATCAATGGCGGCGCTGCCGACAATATCAAGATCACGTCGGCCGGCTCGGTCAAGCCAACGTCGGGTGTTGCCGTTACCGTCGACAGCGACAATACGCTGATCAACGAGGGCACGATAGAGATCAGCAATGCGGACAACGCGACCGGTATTCTCGCAGATGCCGGTGTCACCGGTACGATCACCAACAGCGCGAGTGGAAAGATCATCCTCGACGAACCTTACGCCCCGACCGATTCCGACAATGACGGCGACATTGACGGCCCCTTCGCAACCGGAACGGGACGGACAGGCATAGCGACCGCCGGCGCTTTCAACGGCAATATCACCAACAGCGGAACCATCACTATCGAGGGCAATGACTCTGCCGGGATCCGGCTGGGCGGCACCTTGACCGGTAATTTTGTCCATGACGGCACCACCAAGGTGCTGGGTGATAACGCGCTGGGCGTCGGCCTGCAGGATGTCGATGGCAATATCCGGCTCGCCGGGACGATCAGCGCCCAGGGTGTTGGTGCGGTAGCGGCGCGTGTCGACGGCGATATCAACGGTGCACTGGTCGTGCAGGGATCTCTGCAATCCAGTGGCTATCGCTACACAAGCGCCCCGGCCGACAGCTCCAAGCTTGACGCTGACGACCTCCTACAAGGCGGTCCGGCCCTGTCGATTGCCGGCAATGTCACGGGTGGCATCATTCTCGCGGTTCCGCCGAAGGATACGAGCAGTACGGACAATGATGAAGATGATGACGGTATCGAGGATTCCAAGGAAGGCTCGGCTCTCGTCCGTTCCTATGGCGCGGCACCGGCAATGCGTATCGGCGACATCAGCGACGCTGTATCAATTGGTCCGGTTGCCGGCACGGGCACGGGCTTTGGCCTGATCATTGATGGCGGCATATTGGGCAGCGGGATTTATAGCGGAATCGACGCCAATGGTCTGCAAATTGGCGGCCTTGGCGGCACGGTCACCATCGCGGGGGGTGTCGGCATCGGCGCAACCGGCTCGGTAAAGGCCCTTTCCAAAGATGCTTCGGCAACCGCCATCCAGATGGGATCCGGCGCGACCACACCCGAAATCCGCAATGCCGGAACCATTGAGGCGACCGGCGGCGGCAGTGCCACTTCGATCAGCCGGGCGCTGGCGATCGGCGTCGGCGCGGATGTCCAGACCCTCCGCAACAGCGGCACGATCAGTGCCAAGGCAGGCGGCGATGACGCGACCGCGATTGCGATCATCGATACATCCGGCAGTGTAAACCTGCTTGAAAACAGCGGTACGATCATCGCCACCGGCGCGCTGGCGGCATCGGACCGTAATGTCGCGATCGACCTGTCAGCAAATGGCTCCGGCGCTACCGTCCGCCAGACCGCGGTCGCAGCGTCGGCCAAGCCCCCTTCCATCACGGGCGACGTCCGCTTCGGCAGCGGCAACGACATATTCGACATTGCCGATGGCACGGTGAAGGGGAACAGCAGCTTCGGCACTGGCGACAACCAGCTTAAATTGTCGGGCGATGCTGTATATACCGGCAATGCCACCTTCGGCACTGGCGCCGACATGATGACGCTAGCCGGAACATCCGTGTTCAGTGGCAATGCGGATTTTGGCGGCGGCGCGGATATGCTGACACTTTCCGGCACGTCCCGTTTTCCGGTTCGCTGACCAACGCCGAGGGTCTTGCCGTGACCGTCTCCGGGGCCATGTTCGATGCGATCGGATCTGCCCAGATCGCATCCCTGGCGGTTACTGACAATGGTGTGCTCGGCGTAACTCTCGGTGGTAGCAACGACACGGCGCTGCAGGTATCGGGGACCGCAAGCTTTGATACGGGATCGAAACTCGCGATCAAGCTGTCCAACGTCCAGAGCGCCGAGGGCGATCATGTCGTTGTGCAGGCAGGTACCCTTGCGGGCGTCAACAATCTGACCGCTTCAACCACGCTTCTGCCTTTTCTTTACAAAGGCTCGCTCAGTTCTAACGCCAATCAGGTAATCGTCAGCGTCGCCCGGAAGGATGCGACCGAACTGGGGCTGAACCGGTCCGAGGCAAGCGGCTTTGCCGCGGTATATGCGGCACTGGTCGATGATGAGGATGTTGAAGGGATTTTCCTTGCGATCTCCGATCAGGAACAGTTCCGTAAGCAGTTGGGCCAGATGCTGCCCGAGCACGAAGGCGGCACTTTTGAGAATGTCACACTGGGATCGCGCGCGATGGTACGCTTTCTCGCGGATCCCAAAGGCCCCTTCAAGGACGAAGGGAAATGGGGCTACTGGGTCGCACAGGCCGGCTGGGGAAGTTCGAAGAGCGTTGGTGATACGGCCGGTTATGACGTGGGTGGATGGGGCATATCCGCAGGCGCGAACACAAGACCGGTATCGGAAATTTCGGTGCATCTGTCGGCTATCTCAACGGCAAGAACAGCAACGAGGGCAATGGCAACGAAGTCTGGTCCGAGCAGCTGGAACTGGCAGCCTACTGGCGCCTAGCCTCGGACAGCTGGCTGGCACATGCCCGTATCTCCGGCGCAAAGATCGATTTCGACGGCTATCGCTATTTCATCGGGGAACTCGATGGCGAAGAGATAGTCAAGACGATGACGGCTGACTGGGATGGCACCTTATGGTCGGCATCCGGTGCGGTGGCCCGGGACATGCGTTCCGGCAATTTCTCGATCCGCCCGACAATTGCCGTCGACTATTTCAAGCTGAGCGAAGACGGCTATGCCGAAACCGGGGGCGGTGAAGCGCTCGACCTGACGGTCGCCGACCGCAAGAGCGACGAACTCGCGGTTTCGGGTACGGTCGCTCTCGGGCTCGATCTTGGCGGGGTGGACCAATATGACGGCTGGTACCGCTTCGAGCTGGAGGCCGGACGCCGCGAAATCGTGGGCGGTTCGCTCGGCGTGACCGTTGCCCAGTTCGAAAACGGGTCACCCTTTACGCTTGTTCCCGAAGAACGGAAAAGCGGCTGGATAGGCCGGCTGCGCGCTGTTGCCGGCAATTCCGCCTTCCAGATCGGCGGTGAAATATCCGTCGAGGAACAGCAGAGCCATGCGGCTGTTGCTGTGCGCGCCAGCCTGCGAGTCGGGCTATAACGAAGTCGGCTCGGCGAAACCGCAAGGGGGGAAGGATCGATCCCCATTTCCCTTCTCCCCTTACCTGCCCGATCGAAAGCAGAAGGAGAAAGACATTTTTGCCACCCCCGCCCCGAACTCCGCTGGACCGGTCATGCTGCTATTGCGCGATGCGATGCGGTTGCTATATATCGCGCCGGCGGGAGACGCGCGCGATGGCCGAATCAAAATGCGGCGCATCAAGCAGAACAAGCACCAGGGCCAAAGCGAACATTTCATGAGCATGGTGGAAAGAGAAGCTGAGACCACCCGCGGCATCGAGGCCGTGCTGCTGGCCAACCGCGAAAAGCTGATCCGTTTCCTGCTCGCTCGTGGTGCGGGAGACAGTGCCGAAGATATGTTTCAGGAATTATGGGTCCAGATCGCCCGGTCGCGCACCGGCCCGATCGCAAATCCGCTATCCTATCTCTACCGCGCCGCCAACAACCTGATGCTGGACCGTTACCGTGCCACGCGCGCGGCCGAAAGGCGCGAGAAGGCCTGGGGAGAGCAAGACAGTGGGCGGCTTCCACCATCGGTCGAGCAGTCGCTTATCTCGCGGGAAGAACTGGCCCGCGTGGAAGCGACTATCGACATGTTCGGCGAACGCCCGGCGACAGCATTCCGCTATTTTCGCATCGAGGGCATTAGCCAGCGCGAGATCGCGAGCCGGCTTGGCGTCAGCCTGAGCACCGTCGAGGCCGATCTGCGCAAAATCTACAAGGCGCTCGCCGCAATGAAAGGGAAAATCGATGAGTGATGGCACACCTTTCGCGGTCGAAGCAGAAGCACTGGACTGGATAATCCGCCAACGCGATCCCGCTTTCGACGACTGGGAAGGATTTACCGAGTGGCTGGAACTGAGCCCGGGTCATTCTGCCATCTACAACCGGATGGCTGCCATTGATGCGGAACCGGGCGATTTGCCGGAACCTGTCGAGGAAATCTCCGTTGCCAGGCAGCCTGTCCTTGCCAGTCGCAGAACTTGGCTCGGCGGGGCGATGGCCGCAGCGCTGGTCGGCATAATTGGCTTCACGTTGCTGGACAGTGGCGCGACCCACATCGAAACCGCTGCCGGCGAACAGCGGTCGGTAGCGCTGGCGGACGGCTCGCGGATCGAGATCAATGGCGGGTCCGTTATCGAACTGGACGAGGACAGGCCCCGGTTCGCGCGGATTGAAAGCGGCGAAGCCATGTTCCATGTCGTCCACCGCGAAGGCGACCCGTTTCTGGTCGAGGCCGGCAAGGCCCGGCTTGTCGATATGGGGACGGCATTCAATGTGATTCGCCGGCGGGACGGGCTGACCGTCGCCGTGTCGGAAGGTCTGGTCCTGTATAATCCGCAGCGTGAAAATATCCGGCTGGATGCCGGTTTTGGCATCGAGGCTTCTGATGCAGGCGGCCCTCCGCGGGTTCAGGCAATCGATGTTTTCAGCGTCGGTAGCTGGCGCAAAGGCCAGCTTGTCTATAATGGCACATCGATCGCGCAAGTTGCCGAGGACCTGGGCAGGACGGCCGGCCTGACGATAAATGTCTCGCCCGACGTCGCCTCCCTGCCGTTTCGCGGCGCATTGCTGATCAGCGATGACCGGCAGCGGGTGATCGATGATCTGACCGCGCTCGCCGGCATAAGAGCAGAAAAACAAGATGAAGGATGGTTGCTGACCCGCTAATATGACGCCCGCCTGTTCTCCGCCCTGTTATTGCTGTTGTTCGCGACGCCGGTCGCGGCGCGCGATGACTCGCGGCTGATCGAATTGCCGAGCGGCACATTGCTGCAAAGCCTGCCGCTGCTCGGGCGTCAGGCGGGCATCAGCATCAGCGTCGCCGACGCGAAGCTCTGGCAAAAGACGGTAAAACCGGTACGCGGCCGGATGAGCGCGCAAAAGGCGCTCGATCGCATGCTTTCCGGTACCGATGCGCATGCGGTGAAAGTCGGCGCGACCAGCTGGCGGATCGAACGGCGTCCGTCCCGGGCGCAAATGGCCAGTCGCCAGCCCAGATCCCCCCGTTTAGCGCGTCCGGCCAATATCCAGACACCGTCACCCCCTGTAGAGCCACGCCCGGTTGAAGAAATCGTGGTCAACGCCAGCAAGATCAACATGCCCTATGTCAACTATGCGGGCGTCGTCACCATATTGGACGGGGCCGATCTGCAATTTGGCGGAGAGCGCGGTATGGATTCGATATTGTCGCGAATGGCGACAATATCCTCCACCCATCTGGGCAGTGGCCGCAACAAGCTGTTCATCAGGGGTATCGCCGATTCCAGTTTTACCGGACCGACGCAGGCGACGGTTGGCCAGTATCTTGGCGACATCCGCCTCAGCTACAACGCCCCCGATCCCGATCTAAGGCTCTATGATATCGACCGGGTGGAAATTCTGGAAGGGCCGCAGGGCACATTATATGGTGCGGGATCGCTGGGTGGCATCATCCGAATGATACCGCAGACACCCGATCCCGGCGATACCACACTGGTCGCGTCGGCAGGCATTTCGCTGGTCCAGCATGGCGCACCGGGCGGCGATATTTCTGCAACCGCGAATATTCCGGTCGGCGAAAGCGGTCACGCGCTGCGGCTGGTTGGCTATTCGATCAGCGACGGCGGCTATATCGATAATCCGCTGCTCGGCCGGAATGATGTGAACCGGACCAATATCCGCGGCGGACGCGGCACATTCCGCCTCGATCTTGGCAGCAGCTGGACGGTGGACCTGGGCGGCATCTACCAGAGGATAAAGACCGAGGATGCGCAATATGCGGACAAGGGCGCACCACCGCTAACCCGCAGCAGTCTTGTCGAGCAGGGCGCAAGGGCACGTTACGGATCAGCGATGCTGGTGATCATGAAGGACTGGGGCGACCTCCATTTTCAATCGTCCAATGCCTATGTCGATCACAATCTCTACGAACGGTTCGACGCCAGCCTGGTCGACGATGCGCCGCGCATCTTCGACCAGCAGAACGAAACGCGTATGCTGACCAGCGAAACGAGATTATCCCGTCCTTACAGCGACGGGTTTGGCTGGGTGGTCGGAACCAGCTTCATCGACAACCGGACACGCCAGACCAGGGACTTTGGCGGAGAGAACATGCGCGCGGCCATTGTCGGCGTCACCAACCGGATCACCGAATATACCGCCTATGGCGAGGCCTCGTTCGAACTTGTGCCCGATATCGTCGCAACCGGCGGTCTGCGTTACACCCATGCGCGACTGGGCGGCGATGGCGAGGATGTCGATACGCTGCTCGCTCTCACCCAGTTCGGTCGCGCGATAACCGCAAAACGCAGGGAAGAGGATCTCCTGCCATCGGCGTCTCTGCTCGCCAATCCGGGAAAGAATGTAACTTTGTACGCCCGCTATCAGGAAGGTTTCCGCCCCGGCGGGCTGTCGATTGACGGCAGCTTCGTCCAGCGCTTCCGCAACGACCATGTATCCACTTATGATGCCGGGATGCGCTTCGGGCGCAAGGGCGTTACGCCGTTCGACGCCACGATCTCCGTCTCGCACAGCCGCTGGCGGGATATTCAGGCCGATTATATCGATGCCAATGGCTTTCCGACCACGGCGAATATCGGCGACGGCAAGATCACCAGCATATCGGGCTCCATTGCCGTCCGTCCGGTCACCGGACTGTCGCTGGAAATGGGCGCGGTTTACAACAAAAGTCGGGTCACCCAACTGTCGACGGGACTACAGTTGGCGCAAGCGACGTTGACCGGGCCGCCCACAGATTTCCTGTCGCCGGTTGCCGTCTCGCCGGCCGGACGGCTGGGTCGCATACCCAATGTTGCCAGCCACGCCGTGCGCGGCTCCGCCAACTATGAAACAATCATCGGCGACGAGGATTTCCGCCTTCAGGGATGGGCCAGCTATGTCGGTCCTTCCCGCGTCGGAATCGGCCCGGAACTGGGCGAAGGGCAAGGAGACTATGTCGACAGCGGCATTGCCGCACGGATCGGTAATCGCAAGAGAGGGCTGAGCCTGACCCTGACCAATCTGCTGGATTCGCGTGGCAATCGTTTCGCCCTGGGCACCCCGTTCGTACCGGGTAGCGACGGTTATCTGACCCCGCTCCGTCCCCGCACGATCCGTATTGCCTTCGATGTCGCCTATTAGATCTCCGGACATGCCACGCTGACCGGGTTGCCCTGCAGCTCGTCCGAAAATTTCCTGCCTTCCCGTGGCAACCGCAACCAGTCGCCGTCGGCAAGACCGGACACGCAGCCACGTAATCCCGTAGTCGCTCGGCCGGCAGGGTCACCAGGTTTGGATAAAAATGGTGCGCGACGCAGTCTGGAGCGAACGGGTCTCAAGTGCAGTTTCCCTGTTATCAGGGAATTAACAGGGAAATTTGCTCATTTGAGTGCCAAAACAGGCAATTTTGAATGATTTCCATTGTATGTGGCAGCAAAATAGCGCGCCTTTACGGCAACTTACGCGCGAGAAATACCGTTTTCCTGTTAATCGACGGAACAGGGAATTAATTCCTCCGAACAGGGAGCCCAATCGCCATTATCAGGCGGCTTAATCGGCAGAACAGGGATATTCGCGGTCGGCTGATTGCTGCAGCTTATAGCTCTTGCCAAGAACAAATGATCCTGCTATGTTCCCGTTATGTACATTAACGAATCGCTCGCAGACGATTCTGCCGATCGCCGCCTTGAGGTTTGTTATACGCAAATCGAGAAGCTGATTCCGGACCCGCGCAATGCGCGAACGCATTCAAAAAGACAGGTTACACAGATCGCGGAGTCTATCCGTGCATTCGGGTTCACCAATCCCATTCTTTCGGATCCCAAGGGCAACATTATTGCAGGGCATGGCCGGCTGCGCGCAGCCAAGGAACTGAACCTTGCCGAGGTGCCGGTCATCGTGCTTGCGGGCCTCAGCGAAACGCAGAAGAAGGCTTTGCGTCTTGCTGATAACAAGATCGCGCTCAATGCAGGTTGGGATGTGGAAATCCTCAAACTGGAGCTGGCAGACCTGTCGCTGCCAGAAGTAGACATTGACCTGGGCCTGACCGGATTCAGCCCAGGCGAAATCGACGTAGTTCTCGCTGATAGCGAGGATCCGGATGATGAAGTGATCCCCGCTGTCCCTGAAAACCCCCGCGTGCAGTTCGGTGATATTTGGCAGCTTGGCGAGCACAGGGTCGCCTGCGGTGACGGCCGCGATGTCGCGTTCTTGCAAAATGTGGTTGGCAGGGGCGCATCAATCGACTGCGCTTTCCTTGATCCGCCTTACAACGTGAAGATCAACGGCCACGCAAATGCCAAGGGGCGTCACCGCGAGTTCGCAATGGCATCGGGTGAAATGAACGAAGCCGAGTTCAGGATGTTCCTTGCTGATACTTTAGGTGCCTGCGTAAAAGTATCACGCAGTGGAGCTATCCATTTTGTGTGCATGGACTGGCGGCACATGGATGATGTGACCGTTTCGGTGGATGATATCTACGGCGACCTGCTCAACATTTGTGTATGGAACAAGAGCAATGCCGGGATGGGCTCACTCTACAGGTCCAAGCACGAGATGGTCTTCGTCTACCGGGTCGGCGATGCACCTCACGTCAACAATGTCGAGCTTGGCAAGCATGGCCGCAACCGGACCAATGTCTGGGATTATCCCAGCGTCAACTCCATGCGCGGCTCACGCCGCGAGGACTTGGCGCTTCACCCAACGGTCAAGCCAGTGGCGATGGTGGCGGACGCTTACTGCGATGTCACAAGGCAGAGCGAGCTTGTGCTGGATATCTTCCTCGGCTCGGGCACCAGTCTTATTGCCGCCGAGCGGGTGGGCCGAGCGTTCCGGGGCCTGGATATTGATCCTGCCTATGTGGATCTTGCGATGCAGCGCTGGAGCGATCTAACCGGCCATGAGCCGCAGCTCGTCTTCCGCGATGGCACAGATGCATCTGCATGAGCAGTACGCGCTTTCAGACCGGTCAATCCGGCAATCCCAAAGGACGCCCTCGCAAGCATCGCCGGCCCAATGTGTCGGCTTTCGAGATCATTCTCGACAAAACACTGACCATAACCCAAAATGGAAAAGCGCGTGCGGCGACGGTTGAAGAGGCCTTGCAACAGCAGACCCTCAAGGATGCTCTTGCAGGAAAGCGTTTGGCAATTCGCAAAGTGCTCAAGATGATCGAAAAGCAGGAAACGGCCCTCACGAAAAAATACCCCGCTCCGCAGCAGAAAATCGAGATCAAGCACCACCACCACGCTGACAATGCGAATGAGGCTCTGCGGATTCTGGGCATTGCAGAACCCGAACCGGGTTTCCAACGAGATGGAAGGTCCATGCTTGGGCGACGCAAGCAGCGCTGAGCCGTCCTGGACGCAGAAAATTTGATCGCAGGGAAGTCGACAACATCAAGTTCTTCACGTTTGATCCCGAAAGCTTGAAGTGGCCACGGGGCAGGTTTGAATGAGCGAAGGTTACGGCAAACCGCCAACTGCAATGCGTTTCAAGAAGGGCCAGTCAGGCAATCCGAAAGGACGACCCAAGGACCGGCACAAATCCATCCCCTACGATGCCGTACTTGGCCAGATGGTGACTATCCGCGAGGACGGCCGCGAGCGCCGGGTAACCGCTGCGGAGACGTTTCTGCTTCAATTGACCCAGAAAGGGCTGGCGGGCGACAGCGCAGCGGCTCGGGACTCGCTTGAAGCTATCGAAAATGCGCGCTCGGAGCGCGGCGACGACAGGCATGCTATCGATACTATCATCTTATCGGCGGTCAGCTCCGGCGCTGATGCGATTTTAGAAACACTTGGTTTGACAAAGATGAAATACCCAGCTGACGAAAAGCGCGTGCGATGGGAACTGAACCCATGGATCGTCGAGGCTGCTCTTGAGCGGCTTGGTGATAGGCCGCTGAATGTTGCAGAACAGCAAGAAGTTTGGGACGCGACGCGCACGCCCGACAAGGTCAATTGGCCCGACTGTGGCAGGCAAAAGGGTGAATGGCTGCTTCGCGCCGATATCCCCAAAACCCGCTTGCTCAACTTCTACCGTGACCATGGCGCCAAGCGTCAGATTGATGCTGCCTTGCCGGCGGTCCGGCCTGAAAAATGCAGTCCGCCAGCGATAGGCCGCTGATATAATGGTTGGATGATATGCCGATGGCATTTCTGCCAGCCGCATAAAGCTTGGGGATGGGCAATCCGCCTGCCGCCAGCGCGCGCCCGGTGTCTTCGTCCACGACAATCCCGCCCAGCGAAATCGTCGGGCAGAGATAGCGCCGATTGCCGATAGAAATATCGATGGCGTGATAAGGTGGATGGTCGAGCGTGGCTGTGTAGGCGGGATCCTTCTGAAACGGGTCACCGTCAGCGTCTGGCGAGCCGATATTATACTGCTTCACACTATTCTCGAGCAGCACCTGGTCCATCCCGCATTTCTGCGCCAGTTCAGCCAATGTCTTGCCGCGAAACGAACTCAGCAGCAGCGCCATCAGGGCGGGAGCACCCTGGATGCGGAAAAGCTTGCCTTTTCCCGGCATTGCCTGGCGAATGGCTTGCTTGTAGAGCGCCCGATCAATGATGATGAAGGCGCGCCCCGCCGCTTTTTCAGCGATCATATAGCCGGTCGTTCCGCCATAGCTGTCTTCAGCAATCAGGCGCCTGCCCTGACCATCGACGACGATCCCCTGCGCGAGCGCCTTGGGTGGCAGAAACTGGCGCCACGCCGAAATCCGCTCCATCCGGTCAACCAAGGCGCCAACCGATTGACCGAGCCGGATGCCGGAGCCGTCACAGCCCATGCTGCCAAGCGGGGTGGCACCGCTATATTTTGGGGCATAATGCCGCACCATCTCGCGGTTTTGAATGAAACCACCGGCAGCAAGGATCACGCCCTTTTTCGCCGAGATTGCGCCGGTCACAGAATTTCGATTCGCCGCCGCTGAAGCACGTTTCTTCAGCTTTTCGCCGATTGTGGGGAATAGCAAGGTGGTCGATCGCGCAAAGCTTCGCTGCAAAGCATCGATCTTCCTTGCCGCGCGGCTGGCGGGATCGACCCTTTCAAAGATTACGCCTTCCACGGCGCCCTGTTCGGAAACGACCAGACGTTTCACTTCCGAATGGGTATAGATGCGCAAGCCCTTCTGGATGGCGGTTTTGCGCAATGTGTCGAACAGGTTTTTCCGGTCAGCCCCTTGCCGACGACCCGGTGCCCGCGCTGGGCAGGGCATGCATGTTTCGCATAAAGCGCCTGGGCCTCGTTTCCGGAAAATACAGATAATGCCCATCCGCCGGATAGGAGGTTTTTTCAGGCGCCAGGCTGCTGGCGAACCGGACGCCTGGTTTTCAAGCCAGTCGATCAGGCCAGAACTATTTTCGCAAAACCGGTCCAGCGTCGCGTCCGATACGGCATCTTCGACCTCCAGCTTCAGATAGCGCCGCATATTGGCGGGATCGTCTTTGACCTTGGCTTCATGCTGCATGGATGTGCCGCCGCCGGCATAGACAACCCCGCCCGACATCCGGGTGCGCCGCCGCCCGAAAACCGGTCAATCGCTATGACGCTACACCCGGCATCGAGGGCTTCAATCGCCGCACAGACCCCGGCACCGCCAAGGCCGATTATGACAACGTCGGCCTCGTCCAGCCAGACCGGCTGTTCCGTATCGGACAGGCGAAGTGGCGATTGCACCGAAGAATACCACTGGGGATCACAGGGCTTCAGATTGTCGGAACAAGTCGTTCCAGTGCCATGCTGATCCCCAAGCAAACCCACTAGTCGAAACGATAGCGCAATTGGAGCGCCACTTGCCGCCCCCGTCCGATGACCCGCGTATAGGAACCCGCAGAAGCAACGACATCCTGAGAGGATGTAATAATGCGCTCATTCGTGAGATTCCGGCCGACCATCGCAACAGACCACCGATCATCGCGATCACCGAAGGCCACGCGGGCATCGAACTTCTGCCAAGCCCCCTGCCTGGTGACAGGATCAAGATCTGCGATAACATCATAGGCCCCGGAGAAATTCACCGCGCCCTCGAACGACAATTGCGTGGAATCGCTGACCGGCAGCTTGTAGCTGGCATTCACGCTGCCCGAATATTCCGGGGCAAATGGCGGGGAGCGGCCCGACAGATCCTGGAAGCAGCCAACCTGCCCTGCCTGCTGTGCGACGAACGCCTGGAGCGCCGTGCAGCCGGCATTGGCATAGTCGCGATATTGCGCATCAAGATAGGCAATATTGGCCGAGAGGGCGAAGCGATCATTGGGACGCCATTGCAATTCCGCTTCAACACCCTGGGACCGCAAGGCACCAACATTGGCGATGGTGACAAAGGCCGAAGTCGCTGTGAACTGTGCCACGCTCTGCTGCAAATCCTCGTAATCGCTACGAAAAAGCGCGAGGTTGAGAGAAACTGTCCGATTTGCGAACAGGCCTCTCAGACCGATCTCATAGGCATCAACGGTTTCCGGATTGAACGTCAGTCGACTTTGCACGCCGGTCAGTTCGATGGCGTCGAGTCCGCCCGCCTTGAAGCCCTGGCTGAACTTTGCGTAGACCGAAACGTCCGGATTGACCTCGTATCGCAGCGAAAATGATGGCAGGAAATCGTCGTTTTTGACGATGCCCTGGTTTGTGTGATCGTTGAATCCGGTCAGGAACGCCGCGAAGGGCTGAACCGCGTCCGGCAGCGGCGTCACCGAAAAACCGAACGGATCATTGCCGGTCGCGTTGGTTGCTGCCTGAACACCCTGTTTGCGCGAATGGACATAGCGCGCACCGGCCGTCACGAAGAACCGGTCGGTCACCGGCACCGTCACGGAACCGAAAAGCGACATCGCTTTTTCACTCTGGTCGAGGAATATATCACCCGCCAGCGGCGCGAATGGCGCCAGGGCGCGAGCGGACCGGCAAGCAACGCCGTTGCAAAGGGGAAATTCAGCGTGGTGTCGATGCGCGAATCCGTGTCCAGATAATAGAAGCCGGCGGTATATTCGATGCTCGAATTCTCCGGTGAATTGATCCGTGCCTCGAGTGTCTTCTGATTGAGGTGCTCGGCCGTATTGAAGGTGAAGAAGTCGGCCGAGACGCCATCGGTATCCGCTGCCAACAGAAAGTCATGTTTGGATAATGCGGCCTGGAACACGATACCGGGACCGTCCACATTGTCCTTTTCGAGCGTCAGCACATATTCATTGGCCTCGATCGAGCCAATTTCGCCACCGCCGGATGAACGGCGAAAATCGAAAGCCGATTCCTCGCCGACGGCCAGGGCATAGCCGCATGAAAAGGTTGTCGCGGCCGAGAAGGGAGGCTCTGGCGGGCAGTCCGTCAACTGGCTGGGGAAGGAACCAACCGAATCCTGCTTGCCATATTCCACCTTGAAACTTGCATCCCATGCATCCGAAATACGCAGGTTGGTGGTCATGCGCAGGAACTTGTCTTCGATGGCAGGGTTGTCCTGACCGGTGGTCAAATTCTTGATATAGCCGTCGGAGTCCGAATAGCGGCCGGCGATGCGGATGCCCAGCTTGTCCTCGACAATCGGTCCACCAACCGCGCCTTCCACGGTTTTTCGTCGGCTTTGAATTCATAGGCGCCCTGCGCATAGCCCTCCCAGTTTGACAGGCTGGGCTTGCGCGTGGTGACGCTGAAGGCGCCGCCGACGGCATTGTTGCCGAAAAAGATCGTCTGGGGACCGCGCAACACTTCGATGCGCTGGACATCAACAAGGGTCGACTGGCTGTAGCGTGAGCGACCGTGATAGACGCCATCAACAAAGGTTGCCACGGCCTGTTCAAATCCGGCATTCGAGCCTGAGCCAACTCCCCGGACATAAATATTGTTGGAAACCGAATCGTTGGTCACCATGACATTGGGCAGGGAATCCGCCAGATCCCCGGTGCCGCTTATCTGCCGGTCCTGAAGATCATCACCCGACACGACCTGCATCGAGATCGGAACATCCTGAGCAGACTGGTCACGCCTTTGCGCGGTCACGATGATTTCTTCCACTTGTGCAGATACTGGCGCGCTGGTGGCGGCTATCGCCAATGTCCCAACGGACAAGACGAACCTGGTCTTGCTATTTCTCATTTTCTCTCCCAATCCTGACCGACGAAACATGGCCCGGATGCTCCCCATTTGATAGCCCTTGCTGGGCGGTTTATCGTCTCGACCGGAACTAAAAGCCGAAGCCCAAACAATCTGCTCGTAACCCGCTCGCTTTACGTTTGCCGGCGGCGACAGAACATCGCCGCCCCCATCCCGTAAATGGCAGTTTCACAACTTCTTGGCTGCAAGAGCCGCTCAACATCAATCGCTGCGCGCTCGATCTAAAGCGTGCTATCGCAAGAAATTCTATTTGGCCTTGGCGGAAAAAATTATTTTCGAAGACGTGCGACCATAGCCGCTACGGCATCCTCATGCTCTTCTGTCGTGTGGCAGAGGCCTTGTAGTCCTGCGCACATATCCAGAAAATCCGGCAATTCCATCCGCCGACTCGATCGCAGCAGACGCTTGGCAATGCGCAGAGCCGTGCGCGGTTTGGAAGCGAATTCCTGGGCTAGCGCCTGACTTCTGCCAGCCAATTCTTCAGACGGAACGACTTCCAGTAACAAGCCATAATCCAGTGCTTCTGCCGCCGAAATAATACGCCCCGAAAATGCCATTTCTGCAGCGCGCTGATCGCCCACTATCCGAGGCAGGAACCAGGCCCCGCCATCGCCCGGAATGATGCCGAGATTAACAAAGGTCTCGCCCATTTTTGCGCGGGCCGAACCGATACGGATATCGCACATACAGGCAAGATCCAACCCGGCGCCCACGGCCGCACCATTGATCGCGGCTATCGCTGGTACTTCCAGACCGTAAACCGCCAGAGCCATCGCCTGGATGCCGCGCCGATAATGTTCCTGAATCTCCATCGGCGGTTTCGCGAACATTTTTCGGCGCTCGGCCATATCGTGGATATTGCCGCCCGCACAGAAAGACGACCCCGCCCCGGTCATGATCAGAACACCGACCTCGCTGCAGGAATTTATCCATTCGCAGACGCGCACGATATCTGCGGCAATATCGGTTCCTGTCAATTCATTGCGAACGTCGTGCCGGTCGAACAACAGGGTTGCGACGCCATTTTCGAGCGTCAATTTGCAATCGGACAAGGTCGGAAGGCTGGTCATGATAAGCTCTCTTTCGTCAGAATGGACCATGGCGTACCGGCGTCCTGCGCAAGCACACGCCGACCGATCCATTCGGCCCAATAGCGGTCGTTGCCGAAGTCGCTTCGCCACTGCCACAAGCCATTGGTGAAGCGATGCAGGCTATATTCGGCAGTGATGCCGATCGCCCCGTGAACCTGATGCGCGATCAGCGCGCCAGAACCGGCTGCCTGATTGGCACGCAGCTTGGCGCAGGCGATCGCGAATGGGCCCGAGCCTTTGTCCATAGCCAGTGCGGCGCTGGCCGAAGCACAGGCGATGGCGGCGACTTCTTCACTCAACACCGCGATCTGCTGCTGGATCGCCTGAAATTTGCGCAATTCGCGACCGAACTGGGAGCGTATTTTTGCATATTCGATGGTCATATCCAGCGCGGCCGCCAGCGCGCCGGCGATTTGGGTGGTACGCAGAAACGCGCCAAGCGCGACTATGCGTTCAGGCCGTATATCGGGAAGCGCATCCGTTGAAAGTGGCAACGGCCCGGACGGGATCGGCAACCCGGCTTGCGACAACAGGCGGCGGGCAATCATCGTTTCGCCGATCGGCAGCGTAATCGCCCGGAAGCCAAGCAAGCGCAACGCTGGCTCCGCATCAGCCCAGCGAGCACCCAGCCCGCCCTCTGTTTCGTCAAGCAAGAGATCGCAGACCCCCATATCCTCGATCATTTGCCAGCTTTCCGGCATTTGCTGGTCTCTTGCTGCAAGATCGGCAAACAGGCGATCAAGACTGTCGACAATCATATTCATCTGCTCGCTCATCTCAGTCCCATCTCCCGCGCGATTATCCCGCGCAAAATCTCCCTTGTGCCGCCGCGCAGGGAAAAAATCGGTGAGAAGCGCAGGAGATAGTTGGTCGTTGCGTGGAGTGATGACGGAACTTCGCCAGGCTGATTGGCGTATATCTGCGCCAGCATCGGCATGTCCTGTTCGAGCGTAGCACCGAGATCCTTGACGATTGCAGCCTCGACCACAGGATTTGCTCCCCGCGCGACGCCATCGGCAACCGACAGTGACATTTGGCGCAACGCCCACAACCGCGCCGTCATTTCACCGAGGGCCACGGTCAGCACTTGATCCTCGCAGCCTCGCGCGCTGGCGGCCAGTTCCTCGAATACGCGATAGCTGGAGAGATAGCGCTCCGGACCGCTCCGTTCATAGGCGAGTTCGGCATTGACCTGCGCCCAGCCATTGCCCGGTTCTCCGACAACCATTGCGTCAGGGACGAAGACATCCTGAAGATGCACTTCACCGAAATGCTCCTCGCCCTGATGATCCGTGATCGGGCGGCGCGAGACACCAGGCGCGGACAGATCGATGATCAATTGGCTCAGCCCGTCGTGGCGCGACGCGCCGGCAGGCTGGTCCGCACCAGCGCAATCATGTGATGCGCTTCCATCACCCCGGTGGTCCAGAGCTTCGAACCATTGACAATCCAGCCGCCATCGCCGCGGACCGCGCTGGTCCGGATCGCCGCCAGATCGGAACCCGCCTGCGGTTCGCTCATGCCGATGCAAAGAAAGATTTCCCCCTTTGCAATGCCCGGAAGCAACATGTCTCTGGCCGTATCGGTGCCATATTCCAGAAGCAGCGGACCGCTTTGCCGATCGGCGATCCAATGCGCGGCGACCGGTGCACCGGCCGCGAGCATTTCTTCGATCACCACATAGCGATCGCTGGCCGGGCGTTCATGACCGCCGTAGCGTTTTGGCCAGGTCATGCCGATCCATCCGCGCTCGCCCAGCTTGCGACTGAATTGCGGATCGAAACCGAACCAGGTGCGACACCGGTCCACCGGCGAAGTCCCGGCCAGATGCTGATCCAGAAATTCGCGCACTTCGCGGCGTAGCTCTTCGCTTTCCGGTGGCAATGCCACTGGATCCAGTTTGAATTGATAGGGGATGATCTGCCTTTCCGATCAGCGGCCGGTAAACTTCGGCTTTTCCTTGTTCTTGAACGCCTCGAGCGCAATGCGGTGATCATCGAGCAGCTGCGTGACATTTTCGAACGCCGCAGCCTGGTCGATCACGGCATTTGCCGTCACCTTGAGGCCTGCGTTGATCGCAGCTTTGGTCCATTTGATGGAATGGGTTGCACCTTTGGCAAGCCGGTTTGCCATCCGCGATACTTTCTCGTCTATTTCATCCTCGGCCACCATTTCGGTGATCAGACCGATATCGGCAGCCTCGCTGGCACTGATCGAATCACCGGTCAGCAGATAGCGCCGCGCACGGGCGTAGCCGATAAGCTGGGGCCACATGACCGCGCCGCCGTCGCCGGCAACCAGCCCGATCGACACATGCGGATCGGCAAAGACGCTGCGTTCGGTTGCATAGACAAAATCGCAATAGAGCGCGAGCGAACAGCCCAGCCCGATCGCTGGCCCATCCACCTTGGCAATGATCGGCTTCTCGAGATCGAGGATGCTATGCTGGATCTTGCGATCGCGCTTGATCCCGATCGCGGTCTTGGCCGGCTCACCATGCATTTCGAGCAGCCAGTTGAGATCACCGCCAGCGCAGAACGCACCGCCAGAGCCAGACAGAATGACCACGTCGACGCTTTCGTCAGCATCGGCATCATAGAAGATGCGTGAAAATTCCTCGTGCAAGCCGGGATTGATGGCATTGCGCGCTTCCGGCCGATTGATGGTGATGGTGAGGATGCTGCCCTGCTGTTCAATCAGCAGGTTCTCGTAATTGGCATAGGTCATTTCGTGAAATCTCCTTTGTTTGCCGAAAGCCCGAGTCTTTCGATCATGTTTTCTTGCAGTTTGAATTTCTGGATTTTGCCCGATGGTGTCATCGGAAAGTCTTCAACAAGTTCGATAAATTCCGGCACTTTCCAGCGTGAAATCCGTGCCCGGCACCAGTCGAGAATATCGGCGCTTTCGATTTCTGCGTCCGGGCGCAGGCGCACGACGGCACATGCCACTTCGCCATAGCGCGCGTCCGGCACGCCAATGACCGCGACGTCGGCAATTGCGCCATGCTCCTTCATGTAGGACTCGATTTCGACCGGAGAGAGATTTTCGCCGCCCCGGATGATCATCTCTTTCTTGCGCCCGACGATTGACACGAAGCCATCGTCATCCATCTGCGCCAAATCTCCGGAAGCAATCCAGCCATCCGTCGTCCGGTCGCTGTCATCCCTGCTACCGTAACCGATCATCCCGCCCGGGCCGCGGTAGAAAAGCTCGCCAACTTCCTGTCGCGTAACGCAGTCACCGTGATCATTTCTGATCTCGAGACTCACGCCAACCAGCGGCTGACCGCTGGTCGCTATTTTCTTCTCGTCGCTGTCGCTGAACCGGGTGGACGCGGTGACTCCGCTTGTCTCGGTCTGGCCATAACAGTTGATTACCTCGGCCCCGAATTGATCGCGGCATCTCAGTAACAATTCCTTCGTGACCGGCGCGCGCCAACGATGATGGATTTCAAGGCAGAAAAGTCCCGCCCGGCAAAAGACGGGTCGTCGAGCATCATCAGGAGCATTGTCGGCACACCGATAAAGGCGGTGCATCTTTCCTGCTCGAGGATATCGAGCGCAATAGTCGCCTTGAAGATGTAGAGCGGCAAGGCGGTGGCGCCGACCAGACAGGCCCCGGGAATGGAATTGCCAGACCCGCCGACGTGAAAAAGCGGAAAGCCGAAACAGACCCGGCTGCCCTCACCGATCCCCCAGAGCGCATAGGAATTGCGCCCGGTCGTGGCCAGCGCCCGATGCGACAGGCGAACCGCTTTCGGGTCCCCGGTGGTGCCGGACGTATATTGGATCATGAAGATATCACCGGGATCGCGCCTGATGAGTGCGACGGACGGGTCACCCGGCACACGCATCACATCTTCCAGAGCGAAAAATGGGTAACAGTAGCGCAGACAAGGCAAATCGCCCCGGATGCTATCAAGAATGTCTGCCGGTCGGGCCTCGCCAATCAGGTCGGCATGGAAAACAGCCGCGGCGTTGGAATCCTCAAGCGCGAAACGCAACTCGGCCACGCTGTAGAGCGGGTTGAGCGCGACCAGAACCAGTCCGGCTCGCGCGATGGCATATTCGAGCAGGATCCACTCGGGATGGTTGGCCCCAGACGGCAATTCTCTCCCCCGACCGGAAACCAAGGCCGGACAGACCGGTTGCAAGCGCCGATACGCGCTTATCGAGATCAGCATAGGTCCAGGCCACGTCGTCCACGGCAGGCTGATGGCGATAAATCACAGCCTCGGCATCAGGCCAGAGGTTTGCAGCGCGAGCAAGTCCATCGTCGAAAAACAGGTCGACAGCACAGCCGCTCACCTCTTCCGGGGCAGCAGTCCAGCGCGAAAGATGACGCAAGGCCCTGCTCATTTAGCAGGCCTTCCATCAATCTCGGGAGCCCCAGCCGCAAAGCAGCTTGGCCGTATATTTGCCATTCTAGAAATGCCTCTCCGTTGCACCTGTGGATTCCGGGCAACTCTATGGGGCACCAACGCTCACCTGAAACTCGTATTTGGCTCCCGCCCCTGTTCGAACCGCACAGGATGCGAGTTTTATGTGAACGATATGGTTGATAGCTCCTGACATGCAGACCGCATTCCCGTCGGGAGTCGGGCGCATCACATGGGCAGAGACAGTGCAAGAAGCAGAACAACTCGAAATGCTGCGCGACAGTCTGTCGCGCTTTATCGACATCGAAATGCCTCTGGACGCGGTGCGACGATGGGATCGCGAAAACGAATTTCCGGCTGAAGTGCACGGCAAACTGGTGGATATGGGCCTGATGGGCCTGACCGTCGAAGAGGAATATGGCGGCAGCGGACGCGATATTTCGGCCACGGTCATGGTGATCGAGATGCTGTGTGCACGCAGTCTTGCAGTGGGAGGTCCCTTCATTCAGTCCGCCTGCTATGCCGGCCTGAACATCGCCGAGGTTGGCAGTCCCCGCCAAAAGGCGGAGCTGCTGCCGCGGGTTGTCAATGAAGGCATGATCTTCGCTTATGGCATCAGCGAACCCGATGTTGGCGCGGACGTTGCCTCGGTACGATCAACGGCAAAGCGCGACGGCGACAGCATCATCGTCAACGGATCCAAGCGATTCTGCTCGGGCGCGACAATCGCCAGTTTCATCTACACATTGGTCCGGACCGGACCGGTCGATGATCGCCGCCGCAACCTGTCTCTGGTGCTGGTGCCGACCGACGCGCCAGGAATTGTTTTGAACCGCAGGACGCGATGGGCCTGAAGGGTACCGGCACTTATGACGTCAGCTTTACCGACGTTGTCGTGCCGATCGAGAATGTGGTCGGCGAGGAGAGCGGCTGGAATAATGCCTGGAACATGCTGGCCGGGCCCGGTCTCGATATCGAGAAAATCGAAGTCGCCGCGATGGCCCTGGGCATTGCCACCGCAGCGCTGAACGAAGCGTGGGATTATGCCGAGGAGCGCGTGCAGTTCGGCGCACCGATCTCCAAATTCCAGTCGATTCGCCATTCGCTGGCCGAAGCCAAAACCTTGCTCCATGCTTGCCGGACGGTCACCTATGATACCGCCGCCAGGCTGGATCGCGGCGAGCCTGCGTCGCTGGAAACATCGATGGCCAAATTATTCGTCTGCGATACGGCGCGCGACATCGTGCTCAACTGCCAGCAGATATTGGGTGCCTATGGCTATATCAAGGAGTTCGATATGGAACGCCATGTCCGGGATGTTCTGGTCATGCCGATCCTGGGCGGGTCATCGGCGATCCAGAAGAATAATATAGCCAATATGCTGCGGCTAAAAAATGACTGCGCAAAATAGCTGCGGTTAAAACCAGTTCACTCGAATCCGTCGACGATCATCAGATTGCAGTCGACTCCACTCTTGCGGCGCAATTCCCGCATCGGAGCGTAACGCGGGTCGTCATACCAGGCGAGCAGCGTTTCCCGGTCGGGAAATTCGATCAGCACCGTCGCGTCGCCAACGGGTTCGTCACCCTCCAGATGCCCTGCATTCCCGCCCTTCACCAGATAGCGCCCGCCATATTCCGCCACCAGCGGTTCGGTGGTCGTGCTATATTCGCGGTACCAGTCCCAATGCTGAACCTGCAATTTGCCGAGTAGATAGGCTGTCATGACATCACCTCCATTTTACAACAAGGAGCAGGCCGGTATGGCACTGCGAGAATATTAACGCACGGTCATCATGCCGTGATATGAAATCCGCCGTCAATCGCCAGATGCTGGCCGGTAATATAGGCCGCCGCGTCGGACAGCAGGAAACAGGTGGCCGGAGCGACATCTTCCGGGCGGGAGAAGCGGCGCAGGGGAATTTGATCAAGATAACGGTCCCGAAATTTTTCTTGCCGGATCGTCTCGGTCATCGGGGTTTCGACCAGACCATAGCAGGCCGAATTGACGTTGATATTGAACCGGCCCCACTCCCGCGCGGCGCTCATCGTCAGCCCCAGCATGCCGGATTTGGCGGCACCATAGTTGATCTGCCCGACCGTGCCCTTGCGGCCGGCATCGGACGATATGTTGACGATCGAGCCAGGATTGGGGTCGCCATTTTTGCCTGGGCGATGAGATGCCGGCCAACCGCCTGCATGACGGCAAAAGCGCCGGTAAGATTGACATCAATGACCGATTGCCACTGGTCGCGCGACATATCCGCAATCATCGCGGCCCTGACAATCCCCGCATTGTTCAGCAGGCCATGGAGGCCGCCGAAACGAGCAACCGTCTGCTCAACCAATAGCTCCGGAAAGGCAGGATCGGTCACATCGCCGGGAACCATGAGCACCCGATCCCTACCGCCAAAGCTCTTGTTCAGCGCGGCCTCGTTGATATCGACCGCGGCGACATGGGCGCCCATGGCCAGCGCCTGTTCGCACAGCGCCTTGCCGATGCCCTGCGCCGCACCCGTGACGATGATAGTTTTGCCTTCAAGAGATGCCGGGTTGGTCATGCTTTGTCCGATCTTTGTTGGTGGGTGCTTCAATCGCCAAGGAAACCGAGCACGGTGATGCTGCAGATGTTCGAATTGGGAAAACCGCCCAGATTATGGGTCAGCGCAAGCCGGGGCTGCTCGAGTTGCCGATCGGCGGCGCGCCCGTTGAGCTGGAGATAGGCTTCATAGACCATTCGCAAGCCGGACGCGCCGATCGGGTGGCCGAAACATTTCAGCCCGCCATCGATATTGCAGGGCACGTCGCCGTCGGCATCGAATTTTCCAGCGAGCACATCCTGCCAGCCCTGGCCGGGACGGGACAGTCCCAGATCTTCCATTGTGACAAGCTCGGTGATCGAGAAACAGTCGTGCACCTCGATCATGTCGAGTTCGGCAACGGGATCTTGGATGCCCGCTTCAAGATAGGCGCGCTCTGCAGCGATACGGGTCGTGTGCGCATAGCTGCCATCCCATGATCCATGCGCCATTTCCATGCCGTTGCTGACCGCGACCTGCGCCGCCTTGATCGCAATTTGCGAATTCCCCCGGCCCAGCCTTTTCGCAATTTCGGGCGTCGTCACGATGGCGCATGCCGCACCGTCGCTGACCCCGCAACAATCGAACAGGCCCAGCGGATAGGCGATCATCGGCGCCTTGGTGATCGCTTCCTTGCTCAGCCGCCGCCGCAGATGGGCCTTGGGGTTGTTGACGCCATTCTCGTGGCTTTTCCAGGAGATGTGCGCCATCGCTTGCTTGAGCTGCTCCATCGGCACATCGTGGCGCGCAGAATAGGCGCTTGCCAGCTGGGCAAAGGATCCGGGCGCTGTCGCGCTTGGCTGCCAGAGCTCGTTGAACGTGCCCTTGGCCCGTTCCGGCAGTCCGCCATATCCGGTATCCTTGAGCTTCTCGACACCAATGGCCAGCGCGATATCCGCCGCGCCGGACGCCACCGCATAGGCGGCACCGCGCAGCGCTTCGGATCCCGTGGCGCACAGATTTTCGACCCGCGTGACCGGAATATTGGGCAGGCGAAGACTGTGGGAAAGCGACAATCCCGACTTGCCGAGATTCTGCTCCTCCATGCACAGGCCGAACCAGACAGCATCGATATCATCGCGGTCGATCCCCGCATCCCGGGTCGCTTCTTCGAAAGCCTCGACCAGCAGATCTTCGGCGCTGCAATCCCATCGCTCGCCAAAGCGGGAACAGCCCATTCCGATGATGACGACCTTGTCGCGAATACCCTTGGCCATCAGGCTTCTCCCGACCGTTCGACAGGGACGGCCTTCCAAAATAGCGTTGAAAGTGGCGCTTCAGATCCTTGTCTTTGATCCGGAAAACGAAGCGAACCTGTTGTCCGACTGCCAGCTCGCCGGGCTCGCTATCGGCAAATTCCATCAGCAGGACGCCGCCATCGTCAAACGCGACATTGCCATATAGCAAGGGCGGATTCTCGCTGATCGCGAGATAGTCTTCGGTGAACGACCGGATTCGACCGACCTTGTCAGCAAAAGGCTCGTCGATCAGCGTGCCGAATGCGCGGCAGTCCGGGGCCACGCAAGCCACAGTCCTGGGAAACTGGATCGCGCCGCAGATCGTGCATTTGCCACCGATGAAGCCGGTCACCGTTTTGCGATGCCGGTTGAACGCCGAGATTGCGGTGCGATTGTCCCGCTCCGCTCGCACGCCCCAGTCGACAGGCAACTGATCGCCGAAGGAGAGGAAGCGGCAATAATTGGGTTCATCCTTTCCGGCAGCAAGCTGGGCGCTGACAGACCGGACCGGTTGCCAGGCCGATATCGCTTCGGTTGTTTCTAAGAGGAGGCACTGAACACCCTGGGCAAAGTTGACGATGAGAATTGTCTGGCCCGGCTGAGCGCTTTCCAGTGTCGTCGCGAGCAAGAGCAACGGGTGCGCCGTGCCGGTATAGCCACATTCGGAAGACAGCGAGGGTGTCAATTGTTCGCTGTCGAAACCACTGCTCTTCGCGACCAGCCTGGCCGCAGCGTCCCCCATTCCGGTCAGGATCACATGGTCGATGTTGGCAGCGGCAAGCGCTGCCGTTGCCAGCAGTCTTTCGACGGCTGGCGGGACAAGCTTCATTTGCCCCGCATCGCGGACCCAGCGATCCTCCAACATATAGTCGGTGTCCGCTCCGGACGCCCGATAATGATCGATAAAATCCTCCGACACAACATGGTTAGCCAGGATGGTCGCGATCGGGTTTTCGGTCCCCGTGAGAACAGCCGCACCGCCGTGCCCGATCGTCAGTTCCGCTGGCGACCCGGGCTTTGCCAGACGCTTGTCGGCGGCGAGAATGAGCGCAGGATCTTGCTTTTCCAGCGCTTCGATCAGCGCCATCATTGCTGCTCCGACATAACCGCCGTGATCGCTGCAGCGGAGATCGGACGACAAGCCGATGGCCTCGCCGGTCAGGACCGACTGTGCGCGATCCGCGAAGGGCGCGGTGGTGGTGGCAAAATGCAGTTCGCGCGGCGTAAGGGAGGGAGCAGCGGCAAGACAGAGCCTGCCAGCTTCCACCGCCATGGTGACGCTGTCCTCGTCATGACCACATAGGCTGCGGCAGCCATTGGCCATCCCGGCGAGGCTGCTATTGGCCCATCTCATGGCATCCACTGCCGCGCTTCGCTGCAAGCGCAGGCGCGGTATGAAACCGGCGATCGATTCTATTCCGGCTCTTGCCAAATGCCCGCTCCCTCGTCCTGTTACGCCCATATTCGCGCTGTCCGCTATCGGTCCCGGTTGCTCACTTGAAACTCGTATCCCGCTTTCTCGACGGCAAGCGGTAGCGTTGCGATCCCCGCCATTCGGGTGCGACGCCGGGAAACGAGCGAGAGGCGAATATTCTGCTCCGGTCTTCTTCGATAGGCTCAACAAGGCAATCGCCCTTCCATGCAACAGGGCGACAAGACCAGGGAGAGGACATTAGAATGGCAAATGAAACAGGCATGCTGGCGGGCCGCATCGCGATCATAACAGGCGCTGCGAGTGGCATTGGCGCTGGCATCATGCAGAAATTTCTGGACGAGGGCGCACAGGTGCTCGGCGTCGATCTGCCGAGCGAGCGATGGTCCAATGACGATGCGCCGAATGACGGCCTGATACGCTTTGCGATCGACGTGACGCTGGACGAAGCGCCGCAAGAAATCGTCAATGCCGCCATTCATGCCTTTGGCAGTATCGACATTCTCGTCAACAATGCCGGCATATCGCCCCCCGGCGGCGCGGCAGACACGAGCGATGAAATGTGGCGAAAGGTCATGGCTCTCAATGTCGATGCGGTTTTCGCCTGACCCGCGAAGCCGTGCCGCATCTGAAAAAAGTGCCAATGCGCGGATCATCAATACCGGATCGATCATGTCGGAACTGGCCGGCCCGGGGATCATCGCCTATGTGGCCTCCAAACACGCGGTCGCTGGCATGAGTAAGGCGATGGCGGTGGACCTCGGGCCATTCGGCATTCGCGCCAATTTTGTTCAGCCCGGCGCCATCGTCACCCCGCTGTCCGAAGCGCATATGGCCGACGAACAGTTTGTTGAATATTGGAACCGCAAGATACCGCTCGGCAGGCTGGGCAAGCCCGCCGACATCGCCCCGGTCGTCGCTTTCCTTGCCTCGCCGATGGCTGATTATGTTTCGGGAGAAGGCCTGCGGATCGATGGCGGGGCGACCTGCAATATGTAGCGCTGCGGTCTAGCGGTCCCGGCGGCCCAGATCGTCAGCCGCCAGCCTGGCAAAACCAGCGCGGGACCAAGCGTTCCGCCCGCCCCCGGATAGCAGTCACCAAAGGGGGAGCCGGCGCTGTTGCCGATGGCATATAGATTGTCGAAAACCGTACCTTCCTTCTTCATCACCCGGGCAACATTATCGGTTTTCAGCCCGCCCTTTGTCCCAAGGTCGCCCAGTTCGATTTTCACCGCGTAATAGGGACCGGTATCCAGCGGCCCGACGCAGGGATTGGGCTTGACATCCGGCTTGCCGAAATAGCGGTCATAGGCCGCGTTGCCTCGGCCGAAATCCTCGTCCAGTCCTGTGATGGCAAAATCGTTCAGCCGCGCCACCGTTGCCATCAATATTTCCGGTGGAACCGCTATCTTTCGCCCGAGCGCGCACAGGCTGTCTGCCTTGAAGACATAGCTGTCCCACCATTCGGGCGGGATCCGCCGGTCGGGCAGCAAGCCGTGAGGCAGGATCGGGCCGCAGGGAAAGCGACGGCGGAACTTCCAGTCAAAGATCATCCAGCAGGGCAGATTGGCACCGGTCGCGAGTTGATCCGCGATCATCGCCTGCCCGAATCGGTCATAGGAACAGCTTTCGTTGACAAAGCGCTTGCCCAGACGGTTGACGCACAGGCTGAAAGGGTGGCGATGATCGAAATACATCGCTTCTGCAGATATCAGGTTCGCCACTCTTTTTGATGGCAACAGGATGCTGGGTGCCCACCAGAAAGCATCCAGATGCTCCGTATCGGCGCCCAGTTCATCGGCGCGTTCAACACTGACACCGTCATTCATTCCCTGGGGTGTGAGGCTCCAGCCCCGTTGGGTTGCAACCGGCAAGTGACGATCGCGAAGTATCTGGTTTTGCTCATAGCCACCGGCGGCGAGCACCAGCCCTTTCGGAGTTTTCAGCGTCACCATCTTGCCGTGGCGCTCAATATCGACGGCCACTACCCGATCGCCCTTATGCCGGATCCGGCACAGGCTGGTATCAAACCAGATGGGAATCTGTCGCTTCTTCATCGCGAGACGGAGGCCACCTATTACGCGCGGCCCATCGTCAGACGGCGATCAATCCGCGTTTTTCTGCGCCAGCCAAGATCGCTCCAGTAGCCCGCAAGCAAGCGCACCACCGTCCCGATCCAGCCGCGCCTTTGCATGGCGAGCACCAGTCCCTCATCGAGATTCATGGCGATGCGGCCGAACAGGCGATAGGTTTCGGGTGCCTCGCGCAACCGATAGAAATCTTCACCCAGTTGACTGCCGTCAATCGCCAGCGGAAACAGCGATCGGCCGCTTCTGGCCCCTGGCGCATCGATATAATCGGGAATTGCGGGGCTGGCGGTCATCCCAACGCCGATTTCGCCGAGATAGCTGACCGTTTCAGATCCGCCAGCAAGATAGGCGGCCAGCTTTTCCTCCCTGACATCGCCTCGACTCACCGCGCGCAAATAGGTCATTGCTTGTTCATAGCTGTCCCCATCATCGGTCAGCCCGTGCGCGGGCACCCAGATTCCGCCACCGGAAATTGCCGATGTGCCGCCATAGCGGGCACTTTTCTCGATCACCAAGGGCTTGAGACCCTGATCAGCGAGGCGGATTGCCGCCAGCAATCCAGCCGCGCCTGAACCGCAGACGACAACGTCGAAACTTGGAATATCAGCCAGGCTATCATCCATATTTCCGGTCATCCCGTCGCACTCCTCTGCCACTGTTCTGCCAGAGACTGCCGGAATGCAGGCGCTGCGATGGCTATCAGCGCTTCAGCCCTTGCGTCGAGCGGTAACAGGCGCAGCCTGGCAACGCCATATTCGGTGATGACGATATCGATATCGGTTCGACAGATCGTGACAACGCTGTTCAGGCGGGAGACGATATTTGACCGGGTGCCATCGCGGCTGGTGGCGGGAAGGCAGATGATCGAGCGGCCGCCCGGTGCGCTGGTGGCCCCGCGCACAAAATCAACCAGACCGCCGCTGCCGCTGATCTGCCGCGAACCAGCCATCTCCGCATTGGCTTGCCCAAACAGGTCGACCGCGATGGCCGAATTGATCGCAACAAGATTGCGAATGCTCGATAATGTTGCGTGCGCATGGGTGTAGGAAACCGGACGGATCGCGAAATCGCTCCGCTGCGCGATCCATTCGTAGAAATCCGCGTCGCCGCTGACGGCGCCGGTCACGTGCAAGCCGGTATCTACGTTCTTGCGCTTGCCCAAGAGCACTCCGCTTTCGATCAGGGGACGCACGACCGGGGTTATCAGCCCGCTGTGCAGGCCAAGATCGGCTTTGCCATGGAGGCCAGCGACAGCGAGTTGCGGCACACGGCCCACTCCGAATTGAATGGTGTCGCCATCATTGACGATCGAAGCGACATGGCCCGCTATCGCATCGCTGATCGCATCGCCCTTTGGTACGGGCTGAACCGGCAGATCCTCCTCAATGAAAATGCTGTAATCCAGCGCGTCCAAAGCGATCTTCGGCGCGCCTGGCAGGTCCGGCATTGCGGGATTGATCTGCGCAACCACGCAATCGCAATGCGGCAAAAGGTCGGGCATGAAATCGGCGGAGAGTCCGGTACTGCACAGCCCTGCAGCATCAGGCGGCGCAAGCTGGATCAGCGCGATGTCGATCGGTCCGGTCGCCTTCAGCCAGTCGGAAATTCGGCTGTAATGCGATGGCACAAAATCCACTCTACCGGCTGTCCAGGATGCACCGAGTGCAGGATAGTTAAAAAATGTGGTGAGCCGGTTTCCTTGTCCGTCACCACCGATATCAAAACCATTCAAGCCGGGGGTGAGCGGCGAGACGAAGTGGATGCCCTCAACCCTGGGCTCTGCTTCGGCGATGGCACGCAGCAAAGCGATCGGCTGTCCCACGCTTCCCTGCACAAACACCCGCATTCCCGGCTTCAGCAGGGCTGCAAGCTGGTCCGCGGTGATTGTTTTTGGCCTCATGCTAGAGACTATAGCCGCCATCCAGAACAAGCGTCTGTCCAGTCACGAACCGCGCTCTTTCTGATGCGAAGAACAGGACCGCCTGGGCCACCTCCTCGGCCGTACCAAGACGCTTGAGAGCGGAATTGCGGACCGCCGCGTCAATATAGCGATCATCATAGGCCGTGCCCTTGAGCTTGCGGAACAAGCCGGCGTCGATCAGCCCGAGGGCGACGCTATTGGCGCGAATGCCGTTGCGGCCCTCTTCCCGCGCAATGCCGGTCATGATCGCGTCATTCGCAGCCTTGGGAATGACCGAGAGGGCATCCTTGTTGGGCCAACGGAACAGCCCGGTCGTGCTGATGGTAACAAAACTGCCGCCTTCTTCGCGCATATGCGGCAACAGGGCGTGGACGATATTGTAGAAACCAGCGGTATCCGCCTCCATGACCCGCCAAAGCTCGTCGGGCGGAATATCACCGAGAAATTTCATCGCGATATGCGAGCCCGAGGCGTTCACCACGGTATGGATCCTTCCAGAGCGATTGATCACATCCTGCACGGTCTGATCGACCGCCGCGCGATCCTCCATGGCCAGCGGAAAGGCCGCTCCGCTGCGCCCGGCCGTCTCAATAGCAGCAACCACCTCTTCGCCCGCTGCCTTGTTGGCGCGATAGGTGAGCGCAACGTCGGTTCCAGCCTCGGCCAGTGCGGTGCAAATGGCGCTGCCGATACCGCCGCTGCCGCCAAGGACAAGCGCTGCGCCGTCACTGCCGGGAAAGTCCTTTTCGAAGGCCATCGTTAAAGGCTCCTCGAAATGATTTCTTTCATGATCTCGTTCGTGCCGCCGTAGATCATTTGCGCCCGGGCATCGGTCCATGCGCGGGCCACCGGATATTCAAGCATATAGCCATAGCCGCCGTGCAGCTGCACGCATTCGTCGAGCACGCGATTCTGCAATTCCGTGCACCACCATTTCGCCATTGCGGAGGATTCGGGATCGAGCTTGCCCTCGACCGCCAGATCAATACAATGATCGACGAAGACGCGAGCGACCTGTGTCTTTGTCTTGCATTCGGCCAGCTTGAACTTGGTGTTCTGGAACTCGATCAGATTTTGTCCAAAGGCCGAACGCGATTTGGTGTAGTCCACTGTATTCTGGAGCGCGACTTCGCAGCCGGCGACTGCCCGGATCGCGATCATCAGCCGTTCCCAGGCAAGCTCCTGCATCAGATAGTGCAGGCCCTTGCCCTCTTCGCCGAGAAGATTGGCTTGCGGAACACGGACATCGTCAAAGAACAGTTCGGCGGCGTCCTGAGACTTCTGCCCTACTTTCTCCAGAGGCTGGCTTTTCTGGAACCCCTCTCGATCGGCTTCGACGACGATAAGGGAAAGACCGCTCGACCCATCATTCTTGTCGGTTTTCAACGCGACGATTGTGAGGTCAGTGATATAGCCATTGGTGATGAAAGTCTTGGCGCCATTGATGACATAGTCGCCCTCCATGCGGCTGGCCTTGGTCGAAATGGCGCGCAGGTCTGACCCCCGCGCGGTTCGGTCATTGCAAGCGAGCCGATCAGTTCGCCCCGCGCCATTTTCGGCAGCCATTTCTGTTTCTGCTCTTCGGTCCCGAAACGGTAGATATAGCCGGCCACGATTTCGGAATGCATGACGAAGCCAGGCCCGGCTGCATTGGCGCGCTGCTGCTCTTCGATCAGCACGGCGCTATATTTGCGATCCGCTCCCGCACCGCCATATTCCGGCGGTATCGTGACACAAAGCAGGCCGTGCTTGCCCGCTTCAAGCCAGACATCGCGATCCGGATGGCCTTGCCTGTTCCACTTGTCCATGTTCGGAATGACATGTTCGCGCATGAATCGCCGCACGCTGGAACGAAAAATCTCATGTTCTTCGTCGAAAATAGTCCGTTCTATCGAGAGAAAATTATTTTCGTTCATAGCAGTTCCAACTCCGAGACGCGTTGCCTGTTCGACGCGCTTTGGAAATCGGCTAGGCCAGATTCAGGCTCAATATTAACTCGTGTTTGAACAACCGGCTTTTAAATACCGGCACTGATCAAAACCCTTCCCCAACATATCCAGTCGGCCAGTGTTGCCCGAGCCGTGCAAGCTCTCTCCACTGAGGTCGTCGCTACTGCTGTTGAACGCCCGCTCGACCATGATCGCGGCGAAGCGAAGGCGAGTATGACGTGAGTGCCATACGGCAATACTCACCTTTTACGAAATCGTGCCGGATCGGGGATTTTTTCCTCGCAATCGCGGCGGAGAAGCACCGGCGATGGGACCAGTGCACACCGAATAGACGATAATCAGGGACGAGGAGAATAGATTTGCCGACCGGCCGGGATGACAAGATGCAACGGGGAAGCCGCTGCGGGCCTTTGTGGTTCGAAGCGAAAGCCGCGATTGCGCCTAGCAAAGGTCGGCGCGGCGCATGAAATCTGCTTCCACCCAAAATTCGATGAGCATTATGACGCTGTCATAGTGGGTTCGGGGGCAGCCGCCCTTGCCGCCGCCTGTCGGCTGAGCGATCTGGGTGCGCATGTGATCCTGCTGGAAAAGACCGGCCATATTGGCGGCAATTCCGCAATGTCCGGCGGCGGAATCTGGGTGCCCAACAACGCATTGATCGGCAGTGTCGGCATCGAAGATAATGACGAAGATGCCTTCGCCTATCTGCGGCATGTCATCCCGGAAGAACAGGTCCCGGACGATATGATCCGCACCTATATCCATTCTGCGCCCGAAATGATCGAATATCTGCGTGGCATCGGCGTAGCTTATACACCGGTCGCCCATTACCCGGATTATTACCCCTCGGCACCCGGCTGGCGCCCCGGCGGCAGAACCATGGATTGCGCGCCGCTTGATGGGCGAACACTCGGCGAGTATTTATATCTTCTAAGAGAAATGCCACCTGCCTCGAAAGCGTTCGGACGGATCAATCTTTCGATCACCGAAGCGTCCAAGGTCCAGGCAGTCGCCCAGGGCTGGCAAATGATCGCCGCCAAGGCGCTCCTGCAATATGCCCTCGATATCGCGGGCCGGGTCAAAGGAAAACGGGACCGCAGGCTGTGCATGGGCGAGGCGCTTGTCGGGCGCCTGTTGCTGGCTGCGCAGGAGCGCGGGATAGAGATCCGCACCAACGCGCCGGTCAAGGCTCTGGTCAGCGAAAAGGGACGCATATGCGGGGTCGCTGTTGAGGAGGAAGCTTCGGTCCGGAAGATCGCTTCGGAACACGGCGTGCTGGTGGCGTCCGGCGGTTTTGAAGCCGATCAGGAGTTGCGGTCGCAGTCGCTGGCAAAGCCGACCCGGGCGCAATGGTCGGCCGGCAGCCCCGGCAATAGCGGCGACATGATCCGCGCCGGTCGCTCAATAGGAGCCGACACCGATCTGATGCAGGAAGCCTGGTGGGCGCCGGTGGTCCTGTGGGGTGATCGGCCGGTGGTGCTTTTCTTTGAAAATCCAAGCCCGGAATGATGATTGTCGACCGTCACGGCAGACGGTTCATGAACGAGGCAATCACCTATAATTCCTACGGCAAGAGCATCTATGGTGAGGATTATTCCCGCGAAGATCGCGTACCCGCCTTCATCGTCTTTGACCGGACGTATCGCCAAAAATATATGTTTGGCGGCCTTCTGCAATCGAGCATGTCGCCGGATTGGCTGACGCCTTCGGCATTTGGTGAAGACGGGCTGCTGCAAAAGGCACCCTCGCTGCGGGAACTGGCCTGCATGCTTGGCATCGATCCGGCAGGGATGGCGGAATCCGCAGGCAAGATGGCCGAATATGCGCAGACCGGCATCGACACGGAATTTGGCCGCGGCTCGGATGCGCACGATCGCATGTATGGCGACGAGCGCGTTTTCCCCAACCCCTGCCTCGGTCCGCTTGAGCAGGCACCCTTTTACGCGCCCGGCTCTATCCCGGAGACATTGGCACAAAAGGCGGTTTGAAGATTGATCAGGACGGCCGTGTCCTCGACACCAGCGGCACGCCGATTGCCGGACTGTTTGCCGCGGGCAATTGCACCGCATCGATCATGGGAGAGAAATATCCCGGCGCGGGCTGCACGCTTGGCCCGGCCCTGACGATGGCATTTCGCGGTGCCAACGCACTGATGCAATCGAACTCCCATTTAAATCAAAGGACGAACCAGAGATCATGACCACAACAAGCGAATATGAATTGGGCAGCTTCGACTTTCCGCGCGGGTGGTTCATGGTCGCCGAAGCGTCGGAGCTCGGCAAAGCGCCGATGCCCTTGCGTTTCTTCGGCAAAGACTTTGCGCTGTATCGAGGCGAAAGCGGCAAAATCATCTGTCTTGATGCGCACTGCAAACATATGGGCGCGCATCTTGCCGGCTCGCAGACCGCTTCGATCGCCGCGCATAAAGAGCAGATCGAAGGCGATGCCATTCGCTGCCCCTATCATGGATGGCGTTACGGGCCCGACGGAATGGTCAACGACATTCCAGACTATGAAGGCCCCTGTCCGAAAGCCGCGAAGATTGCGTCCCATATTGTGCGCGAAGTCATGGGCGCGATCATGATGTGGCACGATCCCGAGGGCAACGAGCCGCATTACGAACCACCGCAACTGGCGGAGTGGGATGCCCCGAACTGGGTCAATGGCCCCTATGATCATCTCGGCATGCTGCCGGTGCACCCGCAGGAAGTGCTGGACAATATGGCCGACGCCAATCACCTCGGCCCGACGCACGGATCACCGACCCAATATTTCGAAAATGAGTTCGCCAAACATGTCTATATTCAGCGCCAGGGCGGATTTCGGCGCGAATATGACGCCTGGCTGACCACCTATACCTGGTACACAGGGCCGGGCCTGCTGCTGTCACGCCAGGCAATTGGCGATATCCGCGGCATAGAATTCATCTTTCACACGCCAGTCGAAGATGGTTCGGTGAAGGTCTGGCACAATAATCTCATGAAGGTTGCGACCGACCATCCCGGAGACGAGGAGATAGCCGCCGCCAGAGCGATGCAGGCAGAAGTGCTCAATGCCTTCAGTCAGGATTTTGAGATCTGGTCCAACAAGAAAGCGGCGACGCGGATCATGGGAATACCGACCGAGCGCAATTTTCAACTTGGTCGCACCTGGTACCGCCAGTTCTACAATCCGCGCAGCGAAGAAACGCGTTTCTACAAATTAGCGAGCGGTCGCCATGTGCCGATCCACAAGGATCCGCCCCATGACGTCGCAAAAGAAGTCGAACCCAATAACCAGCTTATGCCGACAGGCGAGGAGTGATAGAAATGAGCACAGTTTTGCAAGCCCAAATCAAGGCCAATACCGGCCCCATCGATATCGACCCCTATCTGGATATCCTGACACGCGGGGCGCAAAGCGCGCGCAGCGACCGGATGGTGCCGAAGGAGTCGGTCGAGGCGATGCGCGAGGCCGGTCTGTTCAGGGCCTTCATTCCGCCCAAGCTCGGTGGCATTGGTGCCAGTCCACAACAATGGCTGCGCACGCTGATTACCATCGCCGAACGCGATATGAGCACGGCCTGGATCGGCGGCATCATCTCTGTCCACGCCTTCCAGATAGCGTTGATGGATCACGAGACGCAGCAAGAAGTTTATGGCAAAAATCCGGATGAACGGGTCAGCTCTTCCTATAATCCGGTCGGCGCCCGGACCGAGGAGGTTGACGGCGGCGTGATGTTGCACGGTCGCTGGGGTTGGAGTTCGGGCTGCGATCACTGCAATTGGGCATTGCTCGGCGCGATCGTCAAGGGCCGCCCGATGCTGCAGACCATGCTCGTCCCGCGCAGCGCCTATGTGATTGAAGACACCTGGCATGTCATGGGGCTGCAGGGCACCGGGTCAAAAGATGTGGTAATCGAAGAGCCGGTGTTCATTCCCAACAGCCATATCCATTCGCAAATGGACGGCTATAATATCAAGCATGATCAGGCCGAACCGATTTACTCGCTTCCCTGGGCACAAATCTTCGCCGCCACGGTAGCGGCTCCGTCAATTGGTGCTGCAAGACATGGCCTCAAACTGTTCCTGGAAAAGGCGACCGGCAGCAGCACCGACCCGACGAAGCTGATGGGTGATCCGGACATCGTCCGCCGCGTCGCCGAGGCAAAGACCTTGATCGACAGCGCGGAACTAAGCCTGCTGGCCAATTTCGATAGGATGACGGCGCAGCTCGACGCCGGTGAAGAAATCCCGCTGATCGATCGGGCGCGCTGCCGCTACGAGACCGGCACAACCGCCACCCGGATGATGCAGGCGATCGACATGCTGTTCGATGTCGGTGGTGGACGCAGCGTATTCCTCGACGCGCCACTCCAGAATATCTGGCACGACATCCACATCACCCGGGCGCACGTCGCCAACAACCCGGTCCCGCTCGCACGCAATTATGGCAATATGGTTCTGGGAGGTGACAATGCCGACTTCTTCATCTGATCCGCACTCGGGCGGTGCTGTACCGCGCGAACAATTCGTCACGGTAGGCGACCTCGAATTGCATTACCTGTCCCGCGGAGAAGGGCCGGCCGTCGTCTTTCTTCACGGCAGCGGCCCCGGCGCGAGCGGGTACAGCAATTTCAAGCAGAATCTGGACGCGGTCAATCAGGCGGACTTCAGGGCGATCGTGTTCGACATGGTCGGCTTCGGTTACTCGAGTAAACCGACCGACCGCGACTATACGACCGAATTGCTCGCTGGAACGGTTCGCGCGGCGCTCGCCGAGATCGGTGTCGAGAAATGCGTGCTCGTTGGCAATTCGCTGGGCGGTGCGGTTTCGATCAGGATCGCCCTTGATGATCCGGCGCTGGTCGCCGGGCTGGTGCTGATGGCACCCGGCGGGATCGAGAGCAACGAAGTCTATTATGCGATGCCCGGGATCAAGCATATGATCGCGACCTTTACCGGTGGCGAACTCGATTTCGACGGGATGCGCCGCCTGCTGAAAATGCTGGTCAAGGACCCGGCGCTGGTTGACGATGCCCTTGTTGCCGAACGCTACGAGATCCTCCAGCTTCAGCCTACCGAGGTGCTTTCCCGATTGCGGGTGGCAGATATGGAAGGCGAGCTTGGCAATCTGCACTGCCCGATCATCGGTTTCTGGGGCAGCGAGGACCAGTTCTGCCCGACAACCGGCTATCGGAAATTCATCGACAATTGTGCCGACTGTGCCTTCACCATTGTCGCCGACTGCGGCCACTGGGTGATGGCCGAACGTCGGGAGATGTTCGATGCCCAGATGGCAGCGTTTCTTGAGCGACTGAAGCCCCGCTTTGCGCCTGATACATCAGCCTCTGGCCCGGTGGCCGACCCAGGAGAAGCACGATGACCATTTCGTGCCTCGGCTATATCATCTTTTCATCCACCAATCTCGACGATTGGCGGCAGTTCGGCGAGCAGGTCGTTGGTGCCATGAACGTGGCGCAGGACGATAACAGCGTCGCCCTGAAGATCGACGAGCAGCCCTTTCGGATTCTCGTCGAACCCGGCGATGCGGACCACGTTATCGCATTGGGCTGGGAAATGGCGGGAAAAGAAGAATTCTCGGCTTTGCTAGAGACGCTGAAAGCACAAGGTTTCGCCATTCGCAATGGCAGCGACAGCGAAGCGGAAAACAGGGCGGTAACGGCATTTTTTACCACCTTCGACCCGGCTGGCAACCCGCTGGAATTCTATCACGGCCGGACCCTCGACCAGACAGCATTCCTGTCACCGGTCGGGGTGAAGAGCTTCGTCACCGGGGATATGGGGCTCGGCCATGTCGTGGTCCCCGGAGGCGAGGACATGGAGGGCACGCATGCCTTTTACACCGCGATCCTTGGTCTTGGCGACAGCGACGATCTGAACATGCAGTTGCCGGGCGAAAATGGCCCGAAGATTCGTGTCCGTTTTCTTCATGCCGCAAATGCCAGACATCATAGTCTGGCGATCGCCTCGTTGCCCTCACCATCCGGTGTCATTCACGCGATGCTGGAAATGGAAGATGTTGATGATGTCGGACGCTGCCATGACCGGGTTCTGGCAGCGGAGCGGCCGCTCATGGCCAGCCTGGGCCGCCACTGCAATGACAATATGCTGTCTTTCTATGTTGTCGGGCCCGGTGGCATTCCGTTCGAGATTGGCTGTGAGGGACTTCAGGTCGACTGGACCGATTTCGAGCCGACCAAAAGCTCGGTGCCCGACCATTGGGGGCACGCCTATCAGGTCCCGGTCTGACGCTCTCGAAAAAAGGATTACTCTTTCAGATGAGACAAACTATGGTCGATACAGCAACAATAAGCCGGACACGCTCCGGGCACGATAAGAAGGCAGGCGACGCCACCAATCCGTTTCGGCGTCCGCAAGGAAGAGAAAGCAAGCCCTTGAGACGCAAGAAGCCGATTCAAGACCGTGCAAAATTCACTTCGGATTCGATTTTGGAAGCGACCGAGATCATCATCGTGAACGAAGGCTACGAAAAAGTAACCACGAACTATATCGCCGAACGCGCGGGCGTGAGCATCGGTTCACTCTATCAATATTTCCCCAACAAGGATGCGATCATCTCCGCGCTGATCGAGCGCGCTGTATCCAAGGTTTCAAACGGCATCCGCACCATATTGCGTGATGCCATAGAAATGCCGCTCGAGCAGGCGAGCCGACTGGCCTATCGCTATCTGCTGGAGAATCTGCGCGAGAAGAAGGAGCTTTTCTATCTCCTCCCGAAACGTTCGCCCGAACTGATCGAGCTTACCCAGAATCTCTCGGTCGAGAAGTTCACGCACCAGACCAACCTGGCGCTGCTGGAGCAGCATCGCAGCGAGATCGTGCCGCAAGACCTGGAAAAGGCCCTGGTTGTTCTGGAGATCAGCATCCTCGCCAATATCCGCAAGTTCATCATGGGTGAGCATATTGAAATGACCGACGACGAATTCGTCGATTTTCTCGCCCGGCTATCCACGGCCTTTCTGAAGTCAGACCTGGAAATCTGAAACAAGCGCGATGGACCGCCTGTGGCGGACCTTTCGTATCAGACATCGACGAGGATAGAGATCATGAATAATGAATATGGCGCAATGCTGTTTGCAGCGCTCAGGGATGGACGGCCGATCGCGCCGCTTGCGGGCCGCGATCCAGCGCTTACGATACACGATGCCTATGACATAAGCCTCGATTTTCTGGCGCGGCGCCGAGCCCGGGGTGAACGCGTCATTGGCAAGAAAATCGGCGTGACCAGCAAGGCGGTGCAGGACATGCTGGGCGTGCATCAGCCGGATTTCGGCTTTCTGACGGATCGCATGCGGGTGGTCGGCGATATTGATGTCGATGCCCACCAACTGATCGCGCCGCGAGCCGAGGCCGAAATCGCTTTCCTGCTGAAGAATGACCTGCGCGGTCCCGGCGTCACACCCGAGGATGTTCTCGCCGCCACCGAATATATCATGCCCTGTTTTGAAATCGTCGACAGCCGGATTGCCGACTGGAATATCTCGATCATCGACACGGTGGCCGACAATGCCTCTTGCGGGGTGTTCATTTTGGGCGAGGAACGGCTCGACCCGGCGGCACTGCAATTGCCGGACATGCATGTTGCCGTTGCCAAGAATGGCCATGCCCTTTCCGAAGGCCTGGGCAATGCCGTTCAGGGCGATCCGGCGATGGCGGTGGCCTGGCTCGCCAACACGCTCGGCACCTATGGCGTGACTCTGGATGCGGGGGACATCATCCTCTCTGGCAGCCTTGTGCCGCTTGCTCCTGCTGCCAAGGGCGATCGCTTTGAAATGATACTCAGTGATCGTGACCCGGCCAAGGGCGGCACAATTGTCGGCTCTTGCATTGCGAACTTCGTCTGATCGAAAGGACATGAAATGACACGGACCAAAGCGGTGATCATCGGATCGGGCAATATCGGCACCGACCTGATGATGAAGATGATCAAATATCAACAGAATATGGAGCTGGTGGCAGTGGTCGGCATCGACCCGGAATCGGACGGCCTAAAGCAGGCCCGGGAACGCGGTATCGCAACCACCCATGAAGGGATTGAAGGTTTGCAGAAGCTGGAGTGCTATCCCGAACTGGGCATCGCTTTCGACGCGACCAGCGCTTATGCGCACAAGCTTCACGATCAAGTGCTGCGCGCCGCGGGCATTCAGGTGGTCGATCTGACACCCGCAGCGATCGGGCCTTTCACCGTACCAACGGTCAACATGACCGCAAATCTCGACGCGCCCAATGTCAATATGGTGACATGCGGCGGGCAGGCGACAATCCCGATGGTTGCCGCGGTCCGTCGGGTGGCGAGCCGCCTGCCCTATGCCGAGATCATCGCGTCAGTGGCCTCCCGATCAGCGGGACCCGGAACGCGGGCAAATATTGATGAATTCACGCGCACTACGGCGAACGCGATCGAGAAGGTCGGCGGAGCTGAACAAGGCAAGGCGATCATCATCCTCAATCCGGCCGAACCGCCGATGATCATGCGCGACACCATATTCACCCTGTCCGAGGGTGCCGACGAGGACGCGATCCGCGCTTCGGTGGAAGAGATGGTGGCCGCAGTGCAAAAATATGTGCCTGGCTATCGGCTCAAGCAGGAAATCCAGTTCGAACGCTATGGCGACAACAATAAACTGACGATTCCCGGTCGCGGCGAGTTTACCGGGATGAAGACGATGATCATGCTCGAGGTGGAAGGAGCAGGCGATTATCTGCCATCCTATTCGGGCAATCTCGACATCATGACCGCCGCCGCCAAGGCGACCGGCGAACTCTTGGCCGAGCGGCGCATGGCCGCCGCCGCGTCGTGAGCAAAGGAGGCACTATGACAAAGTTTCAAGTTTCCGGCGGGGACAAGCTTTATATTCAGGACGTAACGCTGCGCGACGGCATGCACGCGATTCGCCACATGTACGGCATTGATCAGGTGCGCGCTATTGCCGCCGCACTCGACAAGGCGGGCGTGGACGCGATCGAGGTCGCCCATGGCGACGGCCTTTCCGGGATGAGCTTCAACTATGGTTTCGGCGCCCACACCGACTGGGAGTGGCTCGAGGCGGTAGCAGAGATCCTAGAAAACAGCGTTCTGACCACGCTGATCTTGCCCGGTGTCGGCACGGTAGACGAATTGAAGCGCGCTTATGATATCGGCGTAAGATCAGTCCGTGTGGCGACCCATTGCACCGAAGCCGACGTTTCGAAACAGCATATAGGCATCGCGCGCGATCTGGGCATGGATGTTTCGGGCTTTCTGATGATGAGTCATATGATCGACGCCCCAGCGCTGGCCGAGCAGGCTGTGCTCATGGAAAGCTATGGCGCGGGGTGCGTCTATGTCACCGACAGCGGCGGCGCGCTTGACATGGACGGGGTGCGCGACCGGTTGCGCGCCTATGACAAGGTGCTGAAACCCGAGACGCAGCGCGGTATTCATGCCCATCACAATCTCTCTCTCGGCGTTGCCAATTCGATTGTGGCTGCCCAGGAAGGTGCGGTCCGCATCGACGCCAGTCTGGCGGGGATGGCGCCGGCGCCGGTAACGCTCCGCTGGAAGTCTTCGTCGCCGCTGCTCAACGCAAGGGCTGGAACCATGGTTGCGACGTGATGGCGCTGATGGATGCTGCGGAGGACCTCGTCCGACCGCTGCAGGACCGTCCGGTGCGTGTTGATCGCGAAACGCTCGCGCTCGGCTATGCCGGGGTCTATTCCAGTTTCCTTCGCCATGCCGAAAAGGCCAGCGAAACCTATGGAATCGACACGCGCGATATTCTCGTCGAACTCGGACGGCGGAAGATGGTTGGCGGCCAGGAAGACATGATTGTCGACGTCGCGCTCGATATGCTTGCCAAGCAGCAGACCGAACAGCGCGTTTGATGGAAACGCCGGAGGAACGACAACGCGCCTTCCGCCATGCCTTGAGTAGCTTTGCGACGGGGGTCACGATCGCGACGACTAAAGATGCAGCAGGCGAGCCGATCGGAGTGACCGCCAGCAGCTTCAATTCGGTCAGCACCGATCCGCCGCTGGTTCTGTGGTCGCTCGCGAAGAAAAGCCATTCCTTTGAAGCCTTTTCCAGCAGCGGCCATTTTGCGGTCCATGTGCTGGCAGCAACGCAGGAAAATCTGTCGAACCGTTTTGCCCGTTCGGGCCAGGACAAGTTTGGAGATCTTGACTGGCGCGACGGTCTTCATGGATCGCCGGTGCTTGGCGAACATGCCGCGCTCTTCCAGTGCCTGACGCGCAATATCTATGAAGGCGGCGATCACGTGATCATCGTCGGAGAGGTGATGGATTTCGAAGCGCGAAACGAGTCACCTCTGCTGTTCCACGGCGGCAGTTATGCCGAACGACGACAGCGACCGGGTCGAGCAGAGGTCGAAACCGTGAATGTGGAAGCGGGAAGTTTCAGCGACGGATTTTTCTTTTATCTGATCACCCGCGCTCACTATCAGACGTCGAAGCCAATCCGGGACATGCTGCAGGCCCGCGGCTCGAGCATGACCGAATATCTCACTATGGCCCTGCTCAGCATGGAAGCGCCGCTGGCGGTAATCGAGGTGGAAAAGCGACTGGCCCATACCGGCCACGCCCCTTCTGCCGATGCCGTGCAACAGATGATTGACAAAGATCTGATCATCGAAGACGAGGCCGGCTTCCAATTGTCGGTCAAAGGGCGCGAGCAGTTTGTCGAGACTCTGGCCTATGGCAAATCTTTTGAAGACACGCTTGCCGATCATCTCACCACCGGAGAAATTGCTGATACCAAACAGATGTTGCGCCTGATTATCGACTTGTCTGGAAAAGACGTACCCATTTCTTGGCGAGAAACCCTCTAAGTTCTGATCTCGAATTTGACCTTTTTTAATCGCCTACGTGCTGACGGAGCTCGATATTGGATGGGATAGTTGCTTGTTTGATGAGAAAAATAAAGCCCGTCACAAAGGACTTATGACATTAGCTGATGGAGAATATGTTTCGCCTTTTTGCTCGCAGCCTTCCCTGATCTGTAGAGAGTTTTCTCTGTTCCATGGTATAGGGACTATAGGCGCTCAGTCCCCCGAGGACTACGAGGATCGGTTTTTGCATTAGTCTTGGCTATCTGCCATGTCGCAACCGATTCTCGCACTCGCCGAGAAGTCCAATTGCAGCATTCGAGTATTTTGAAATACACGACTGGACTTTGCTGTTCGTTCGAGCATTGCTGTTGGTGTCGCCGACCATGATTGCGACACGCCGCCCGAGCTTAAGAGCGACCCGCGGCTTGGATCTGTGGAAGCGCTGGAATCTCCAGCGTCAAGCTGGAGACCCGATATGCCAACGACAAAATCCAAATCCAAATCTAGCATGGTTATCGCGCTGCTAAACCGAGGCAAAGGCGCGAGCATTGAAGAGATATGCAACGCCACCAAATGGCAAAAGCACAGCACCCGCGCATTCCTTACAGGTCTGCGCAAAAAGGGCCTCGTCATCATCCGCGAACAGCGCGGCGATGAAGGAACGGTCTACCGTGTTGCCGAGACGCCCGATCAGAAACCGCAGCAGGCCATGTCATGACGATGCTAGAGCAGCAACTCGCCGAGTTGATGGCAATGCCCCCTGCCCAGTTGCGGTCTTTGTGGCGAGATACATATCGATCCCCTGCTCCCGAAATCGGACCAGACCTGCTGCGCCGCGGAATCGCCAATCGGCTGCAGGAACGCGTTCACGGCAGTCTGACGGGCCGCACCAAGCGAGAAATTGAACGGCTCCGCAAGCGCGTCGAGCGGACCGGCAAGGCGGGGCACATGCACGCCATCTCGCTGAAGACTGGCACTAGGCTGGTCCGATCATGGAACGGCAACAGCTATCATGTCCTCGTATACGATGAAGGATTCGAGTTTGAAGGACGCCACTATGACAGCCTCAGCCATATCGCCCGGGAGATAACCGGTGCCCACTGGTCCGGTCCGCGCTTCTTCGGATTGAAGAAGCGGAGCGGATACAAATCCAAGGCCTCGGCTAATGTCTGACAAACCCAAAAACTGCGCTGCGCGATTTACACCCGCAAATCGACCGAGGACGGGCTGGAGCAGGATTTTAACAGTCTGGATGCCCAGCGCGAAGCCTGTGCTGCGTATATCCTCAGTCAGGCCAGCGAAGGCTGGGAGGCGGTTTCCGAACTCTATGATGATGGCGGCTGGTCGGGCGGGAGCATGAACCGTCCTGCCATCACCCAGCTGCTGGATGATGTAAAAGCTGGGAAAGTCGATGTTATCGTCGTCTACAAGGTTGACCGGCTGACACGATCCCTCGCCGACTTCGCCAAGATCGTCGAGATACTGGACGATAATGAAGCCAGCTTCGTTAGTGTCACCCAATCGTTCAATACAACGACCAGCATGGGACGGCTGACGCTGAACGTCCTGCTCTCATTTGCCCAGTTCGAGCGCGAAGTTACCGGCGAGCGCATCCGCGACAAAGTTGCGGCTTCCAAGAAGAAAGGCATGTGGATGGGCGGCGGTGTTCCGTTCGGATATGATGTTTTGGAACGCCAGTTGGTGATCAACCAATCTGAAGCGCAAATAGTGCGCTCGATGTTTGAGCGCTACACAGAAGTTAAATCGGTGCCTCAGCTGGTCGAAGAGCTGGCGGCGAAGGGTATTAAAACCAGAAAGCGTGTCTGGAAAACCGGGAGAGTTGTGGGCGGAGATACCTTCAAAACCGGAACCCTTACCCATCTCCTTCAGAACCCGGTCTATGTTGGCAAGGTGAGACATAAGGAAAATATCTACGCTGGAGCCCACGAATCCATCATCGCTCAGGAGCTGTTTGATCTTGTCCAGTCCACCTTTAAGACCAATCGCAACTCCAATGCACAGGGCAAGAAAAGCCGCAACCCAAGTCTGCTAACTGGCATTATCACCGATCCCGATGGCAAACCGATGACACCTACCCATGCAGCCAAGGGATCAAAGCGGTTTCGCTATTATGTCACCCGTACCCTGCCAGGAGATCAATCAACCAAATGGCGCATGCCGCCGGAGAAATTGAACGGCTGGTGATTGATGCAGTTGCAAAGCAACTAGGCATTATCGGCGCCAACGGGAATGAAACTGCTGCACAGCTGTCCGATCAACTTAATAAAGGCCGAAACATTGCGAACGCTCTGCCCGACATGTCTGTCAGTGAACAGCGCAGAATGTTGCTAAGCAGACAGACCAGTGTGAAGGTGGACGAAGCTGATATAATAATAAGTTTAAAACCATCAGATCTGGATGAGCCCTCCTCAATATCCGTGAAGGCAAAGCTGGTGAGCAAGGGCCGCGACTTGAAACTAGCTATCGCACCTGACCACGGCCCGCCCAAACGCGACCCCGATCCAGTGCTTCTGCGCTTGATCGCTCATGCGTTTGCAGCCCAAGACCTAATGCTCTCAGGCAAACCCTCAGCGATGATCGCAGAATATAGCTCGCGTCACCTCCAGCAGCTTACCCGGCTCAGCTATCTTGCCCCTGACATTATCACCGCGATTATAGACGGCACGCAGCCGGTTGATCTGACTGGTCGCAAGATCCTACGGATTGGCAGCGTTCCGCTCTGCTGGGCGGCACAGCGGAAGCTGCTCGGCTTCAACTGAAGCTCAAAACCTCCCAATTCCAATAGTGCATCTGGTGCCAGCGTTTTGGGCCATGGAGATAAATGGGCATTGCGACCCACTATCGCCGCTGCCAAATGGTCTCCGGTCACCGGAGCTCCCATACGACGTGAGCTAACCCTCTAACAACTGGGCATTAAATGTGCACACGGTGGCGGTGCTACGAGACGTTGAAAATTAAGGAAAAGGTGGTGCCCGAGGGCGGATTCGAACCACCGACACAGCGATTTTCAGTCGCTTGCTCTACCAACTGAGCTACTCGGGCATCTGGGCCTGCGCGATGCGCTGGCCACGTTAGGAAGCGACGCTATAGGCGGGGCTATTGCCGCTTGTCCAGCCTAAAAATGGCGGTTCTTTTGCGCCTGTTCACTCCTCTCCGTTTCGGCCGGAATCCCCGGTTAAATGTTCGGCGAGTTCATCCGGTGAAACCGCCTGTCCGGGGATTTTATAGCCATCGCCCAGCCATTGCAGCAGATCGCGATCCTTGCAGCCGGCGCTACAGAACGGCATCCATTTTTCCACGGCGGCATTGCCGCAAACCGGGCATTTCGGAGTTTTCGTACCGGCCATCTGCTATCCTTGGCCCAGAATTCCGGGGAACAGACCGGAGACCAGGATCGCGGTTATGACCAGCGGGCAAAGCCAGCGCACCAGGAAAAGCCAGATGCGGTGCAGATTTCCGTCCAGCCCGTTTTCCTGATCGATCAATCTCCGGTCCGCTATCCAGCCGATAAAAATCGAAACCAGCAAAGCCGATGCGGGCAGCAATATTTTCGCGGTCAGCTCGTCGATAATCCCGAAAACCGGTTGCCCGGAGAAGATCATGAAGTCGAACGGCTGGAAATCCGCCTGGCTGTTGAACGAGAAGCTTGCCCAGGCCCCGATCAGGAAAGCGAGACCGCCGAGGACGATGGTGACCAGCCAGCGCGGCTTGTTGAAACGGCCGATCGCCCAGCTGACCGAAGCCTCCAGCAGCGCGACCGAACTGGTGAGCGCTGCAAAAAGACCATGATGAAGAACAGCAGTCCAATCAGAGACCCAGCAGGCATTGTCTGGAATGCAACGGGCAGGTTGACGAACAGCAAGCCGAGCCCTCCCTGCACCTGTTCCTGACCGTCAAGAATGGCGGTCAAAGACGCCGGTGCGAGCGCTGCAAAAGTGATAGGGAAAATCGCAAGGCCCGCGACAATCGCGACGGAAGTGTCTGCGGTCGCGATCTGCGCCGATGTCTTGGCGAGGTTGATATCACGCGCGGCATAGGCACCATAAGTGATCATCAGCGCGGACCCCAGAGACAGCGAGAACAGGGCCTGTCCCAACGCCGAAAGCTGGACCGACGGGTCGAGCAAGCGGGCCGGTTCGAAATCAAACAGGAAAGCGAGCGCTGCGCCGAACGACCCGGTGAAGGCGCCGTAGATGGTAATCGCGACCAGCAGGAGGAAGAAGATCGGCATCAGCCAGACAGCGACCTTCTCGATCCCGCTGCTGACGCCACGGCCGACAGCAAATATGGTGAGAGCCATGAAAATCGCGTGCATCGCCAGCATCTCGCCGCTGTTTGCCTGCAGCGCCGGCAGGATGCCCTGAATTTCGTCTACCGTTGATTCGGACAGGGCGCCCTGTGCCAGATTTCCCGAGCCGACGGCATGGGCGAAATCGCCGACGAACACGCCGATGAAATGGACAATCCATCCCGCCAGCACGCTATAATAAGTGAGAATGAGAAATGCGCCGACCATGCCGATGCCGGCGCCGATCGACCACCAGCGCGAGGCGCGCGATTCGATGGCGACCCGCTTCATGCTCTCGATGGCGGAGCCCTGCCCGTGACGGCCGATAAGAGTCTCCGACAACAGGATCGGCAATCCGATCAGCAATACGCAAAAATATAGAATATGACAAAGGCACCGCCGCCATTGGCCCCGGCTTCAGCAGGAAAGCGGACCAGATTGCCCAGTCCGACGGCCGAGCCGATGGCCGCCAAAATGAATGCTGTTCGCGAGGACCAGCCGTCGCCTCCCGGTGCTGTTGCGCCTGCCATCTATGTTTCTCCCCGTTAATTCGCGCCGGTTGCGGCCTTGTTGCTTTTGTTACTAGCTGCGCATCAGCATCGGGCCAAGCGGTTTTCCGGCAAAAATATGGACATGGAGATGCGGCACTTCCTGATGGCCGTGCTTCCCGACATTGGCGAGCAGACGATAGCCGGGTTCGACCATACCGGCTTCGCGCGCCACATGGCCAACGCCGCGGATGAATCCGGCGATTTCGGCTTCGCTGGCCTTTGCCGAAAAATCATCCCAGCTGACATAACGCCCTTTCGGGATCACAAGAATATGCTCGGGTGCCTGCGGATTGATATCGTGAAAGGCGAGCACCCACTCGTCCTCATAGACCGTCTTGTTGGGAATCTCGCCGCGCAGGATTTTCGCAAAAATATTGTCGTCATCATAAGGCTGGGTCGGGTCGATCGCCATCAGCTTGCTCCTCTTGCGGCTTTTTCCTCCAGGCCGGACAGGCCTTCGCGGCGCGCCAGTTCGGCGATCACATCGTCCAGCGACAGGTTCATGTCGGCGAGCAGCACCATCAGGTGAAACAACAGATCGGCGGCCTCTCCGGTCATCCCCGTCCGGTCATCCAGAACAGCAGCAATCACCGCTTCTGTGGCTTCCTCGCCGAGTTTCTCAGCCATTTTGGCGCGGCCCCTGGCTCGCAGCCTGGCGACATAGCTTTTGTCCGGGTCGGCAGCGCGTCGCTCCAGGATCGTATGTTCGAGAGATTTGAGAATATCGGTCATCGCTGGCGGTTTGCGCGACCGATCGCCTGTTCGTCAAGCCCTTGCGGCAGAAGTTTGCCCGTCCGCGCCAAAAGCACCGCTATATCCCCGCCGGTGACCGGTGCTACCGCTATCGAGCCACCGCTGTGGGGCGTGCTATCGCGCTTTCCTGCTCCGCCGGGCAACCATACGGCCGCCGATCAGGCCGGCGAGCCCTAGCCCGAGCATCAGCAGATTGGACGGCTCGGGAACCTGGGTCCTGCCGCGGATCACGGCAGATTTTCCTGCAGGCGCTTTCAGCGTTGCGGAGCTCTTGGCATAGCCGGTTGAGCCCCATCCGGAGTCCAGCTGGTACCGCACAGTCTCGTGATCGTCCGGATGCCCCGCCCCTTCCGCGGGAACGCCGGGGGCAACCGCCAATGCCGCCGCGCCGACCAATATTGCATTTTTCAAAAGCGTCACGCTCATTTCCCATAGCCGGGCCCGAAAGCCGATCAATATGGTTAAGCAATATTCCTGCCAAATCTTCAAAAGTCGCGTTTTTGGTGGGACAGACTGGTTAACGGAAATTGGCGAGAAGGAAAAATGTAAGAAAAACCGACATCAAATATCGCCGGCCACATTCGGATGCCCCAATTCTGGCTGCTGGCGGCGGAATCAGGCGCGGGCAGGCAGTTTCGCGGCCCGCAGCGCTGCATGCGCTTGGGCGATACTATATTGGCCAAAATGGAATATCGAGGCCGCGAGCACGGCATTGGCATGGCCTTTGGTCACGCCTTCGACCAGATGGTCGAGATTGCCGACTCCGCCACTGGCGACAACCGGTATTGATACGGCGTCGGCAAGAGTGCGGGTCAGTTCCAGATCATAGCCGTCGCGGGTGCCGTCGCGGTCCATCGAGGTGACCAGCAACTCCCCTGCCCCCAGTTCGGCCATGCGGATGGCATGTTCCAGCGCATCAATACCGGTCGGGGTGCGACCGCCATGGGTGAATATTTCCCAGCGTCCTTCAGCCACTTTGCGTGCGTCGATCGAGGCAACCATGCACTGGCTGCCGAAACGGGTGGCGATATCGCTGACCACTTCGGGCCGGGACACCGCGGCGCTGTTCACCGCGACCTTGTCAGCGCCGGCCATCAGCAGTGCCCGCGCATCATCAGCCGTACGCACGCCGCCGCCGACGGTGACCGGCATGAAGCAGACTTCTGCCGTGCGCCGGACGACATCTATGATCGTATCGCGATTTTCATGTGATGCGGTAATATCGAGGAAGCAGAGTTCATCAGCGCCAGCCGCATCATAGGCCTGCGCCTGCTCGACAGGATCACCGGCATCCTGCAGGTCGACGAAGTTGACGCCCTTGACCACCCGGCCATTGGCGACATCGAGACAGGGGATGACGCGGATACGGACGGTCATCTTGCATACCTAATGGTCGCGGTGCTCCGCACTTGATGCGGAGCCCTGAAGGCCAAGCGCTGCAGACGCCAGAGCTCCGGCTCGGAGGCCGGAGCACAATATTTTCTGCCGATAACGTCATCGATTGGCCATCGCAATCGCGGTCGCGAGATCCAGCCGTCCGTCATAGAGCGCCCGGCCGGTGATCACGCCCTCGATGCCGTCCTTGGCAAACTGACTCAGCATATGGATATCGTCGAGACCCTTGACCCCGCCGCTGGCGATCACGGGAATATCGACGCCGCGCGCCAGATCGACGGTCGCCTCGATATTGCAGCCGGTCAGCATCCCGTCACGCCCGACATCGGTGAACAGGATCGAGGCGACGCCTGCATCCTCAAACGCCGCGCCAGATCCCGCACGCTGACGTCCGACACATCGGCCCAGCCCTCGGTTGCAACCATGCCGTCGCGGGCGTCCACAGCGACAACGATACCGCCTTCATATTCCTTCGCCATATCCTTGACAAAATCCGGGTCCTTGAGCGCTGCGGTTCCGATCACCAGCCGCGCCACGCCCAGTCCGAACCAGCGTTCAACCGTCTCGCGATTGCGAATGCCGCCACCCAATTGCACATAGCCCGGGAAGCTGGCGACAATGGCCTCTACCGCTTCGGCATTTTTCGGAGAGCCGGCAAAGGCGCCATCAAGATCGACGACATGGATATGTTCGGCGCCGGCAGCGGCAAACAGGCCTGCTTGTTCCGCCGGATTGTCGCCATAGACCGTGGCACGATCCATATCGCCTTCTGCGAGGCGAACGACTTCGCCGGATTTGAGATCAATTGCGGGAAATACGATCATTTCGAAAATTCCGTTCGTGGTGAGCTTGTCGAACCATGGCGATCTGAGGAAAAAGGTCCTTCGACAGGCTCAGGACGAACGGCGTTCAGCTTAGTCATGGTTTCCACTCCAGAAAACGGTTGAGAAAGGCCAGTCCATAGGCCTGGCTTTTCTCGGGGTGAAATTGCACACCGACGATATTGTCGCGGCCGACCGCCGATACCAAAGGTACGCCGTGGCTGGTCTGAGCCAGTATATCCGCCTCGTTCGCGGCGTCAAAATGATAGCCGTGCAAATAATAAGCTTCGCCGGGCTCGAGTAGATCATGCCCCTCGGTCGGGGTCACATCATTCCAGCCCATATGTGGAATCTTTATCGTATCATCAGTCGGTTCGATCGCCTTCACCGTGCCGCCGATCCAGCCGAGGCCTTCATGCTCGCCAAATTCTATGCCCTTGTCGGCCAGCATCTGCATCCCGACACAGATGCCGAGGAACGGCCTTCCTTCTGTGCGAACCCGCTGCTCCAGCGCGGCCACCATGCCGTCGATCGCCATCAACGCATCGCGACAGGCACCAAAAGCGCCGACACCGGGCAATATGATCCGGTCCGCACGCGCCACCAATTCTGGGTCGGAGGTGACAGAGACATTGCCGGCACCGGCGGCCATCAGCGCATTGTGCACGCTGTGCAGATTACCCGCGCCAAAATCTATGAGAGCGATGGTTTCAGACATAGCGCCCATCAACCGCCGAAGGCGCTCACACTAGAAAGCCCTCGATCGTTTTCACGCAAAGCCGCAAAGGCGCAAAGAAGGTGCGGTTTGCGGATAATCTTCGCGACTTCGCGGCTTCGCGTGACAAAATCGTGAAGAAAAGCCCGCTGGCGCGGGAAGCACAACTCAGCCACCCAATTGCCCCTTGGTGGAGGGAATCGCGTCGCCCTTGCGCGGGTCGCGTTCGACCGCCTGGCGCATCGCCCGGGCAAAGCCCTTGAACATGCTTTCCGCGATATGGTGGTTATTCTCGCCATAGAGCAGCTCGACATGCAGCGTGATACCCGCCGCATCGGCGACACTGTGGAACCAGTGTTTGAACAGTTCGGTGTCCATCTCGCCGAGCCGTTCTTGCGTGAAACCGGCATTCCAGACGAAATAGGGCCGGCCGGAAATATCCAGCGCGACCCGGCTCAACGTCTCGTCCATTGGCGAATAGGCGCTACCGTACCGCACGATGCCCGCCTTGTCGCCAAGCGCCTGATGGATTGCCTGACCGACCGCAATGGCGCTGTCCTCGGTGGTGTGGTGCTGATCGACGTGGAGATCGCCCTTGATCCGCAATTTCAGGTCGATCAACGAATGACGCGAAAATTGTTCGATCATATGATCGAGAAAACCGATGCCGGTAGACACGTCATATTGACCGGTTCCGTCGAGGTTCAACTCGACAAAAATCTCGGTTTCCTTGGTATTTCGTTCGATTGTCGCTGTTCTCATGCAACAGGCCTATAATGGCTTGGCCAAATCAGGCAAGAATTTCGGGGCCTTTGGTCAACGCGAAATTCATTTTACGCTCTTGACCCGATGCTCGCTTCGCGCCACCTAGTGCAAATGAGCGACGATGCACCCGATAGCCTGATTCCTTACGACGAAATCGTCCAGGAAGCCCTGCGCGCGGTGGTCGGCCGGGTGCTGGGAGAAGTTGTCAGAGACGGCCTGCCCGGCGAGCATCATTTCTACATCACTTTCAGACCCGCGCGCCCGGCGTGGATATTCCCGATCATCTGATTGCCCGATTCCCGGACGAAATGACGATCGTTATCCAGAACCGCTATTGGGACCTGAAGGTCGACGAGGACCGGTTCGAAGTCGGCCTGAGCTTCAACCAGATCAGTTCGATGCTGCATATCCCGTTCGCGGCAATCACCTCCTTCGTCGATCCGGCGGTGGATTTTGCCCTGCAGTTTCACGTCGACGAGGTCGAAGGCGATATCAACAGCCACGACCCCGCAGAAAATGACGGCGAGACGGAAGCGGTCGAAACCGTTGATGACGGCTCCAACGTGGTGACGGTGGACTTCGGCAAGAAAAAGTGAGCGGGACGCGCACCGAAACCGACTCTCTCGGCGAAATTGAAGTGCCAGCCGATGCCTATTGGGGCGCCCAGACACAGCGCAGCATCGAAAATTTCCCTTTCCCCCGACAGGAACGCATGCCGATCCGGCTGATCCATGCGCTGGCCGCGGTCAAACAGGCAGCCGCGCGGGTGAACGGCATCCATGGCCTGGAACCGGAAATCGCCGCTGCGATTGAAAAAGCGGCCAATGCCGTACGCACCGGCGAATATGACAACCAGTTTCCGCTCACCATCTGGCAGACCGGCTCCGGCACCCAGTCGAACATGAACGTCAACGAAGTGATCGCCGGCGTCGCCAACGAAGCGATCTACGGTACCCGAGGCGGCAAATATCCGGTCCATCCCAATGACCATGTCAATCGCGGGCAATCGTCCAATGACAGTTTTCCCACCGCCATGCATGTGGCAGCCGCACGGGCGCTGGAAGTCGAGCTGTTCCCGGCATTGGAACAATTGCACGACGCGTTGGCGGAAAAGGCGCAAAATGGAAATCGATCGTCAAGATCGGCCGCACCCATTTGCAGGACGCTACGCCGCTGACCCTCGGACAGGAATTTTCCGGCTATGCCGCGCAACTGGTCGCCGCCCGCGACCGGATCGAAAGCGTCCTGCCCCGCTTGCTGCAACTGGCACAAGGCGGAACAGCGGTCGGAACCGGCCTCAATGCACCGGAAAATTTCGGCGATCATATCGCCAATGAAATTTCCAAGATCACCGGGCTGAAATTCACCTCCGCCCCTAACAAGTTCGCCGAGCTGGCGGCGCATGACACGATGGTCGAACTGTCTGGCGCGCTCAATACGCTGGCGGTCTCGCTGACCAAGATTGCCAATGATATCCGCCTGCTCGGCTCCGGGCCACGTTCCGGCCTTGGCGAGCTTGACCTGCCGGCCAATGAACCTGGCAGCTCGATCATGCCGGGCAAGGTCAATCCGACCCAGTGCGAGATGCTGACCATGGTCGCCGCGCAAGTCATCGGCAATAATCAGGCGGTGACCGTCGGCGGCCTGCAGGGCCATCTGGAGCTCAATGTATTCAAGCCCTTGATAGCCGCCAATGTCCTGCGCTCGATCGAGATTATTTCTATCGGTATGTCGAGCTTTTCCGAACGCTGCGTGGAAGGTCTGGAGGCCAATGAAGCGCGGATCAAGGAGCTGGTCGATAATAGCCTGATGCTCGTCACAGCCCTCGCCCCGGTGATCGGCTATGACAAGGCAGCGGCGATCGCCAAATATGCCCACAAGACTGGCCAGACCCTGCGCGCATCTGCTTTGGAGCTTGGTCTGGTTGACGCAGAAACCTACGATACCCATGTAAGGCCTGAGAATATGGTCGGAAATCATTCCTGATCCGGGAACAAGAACAACATGTCGCTCATCAGAAATATATTCACCACCGCAGTGGGATACGAAGCCCGCAAGCACACCAAAGGCCACGGTTTGCGCAACTTCGGCCTCGGCATGCTCGCGGCCCGTCTGGCCACCCGGTCCGTCCCTGGCGCGCTGCTGGTCGGCGGGGCGCTGATCGCGAAAAAGCTCTATGATGACAAGAAAGAGGCGGAAGCCCTGCCCGCATCCGAGGCGGTGATTGATATTGAGGGCAAGCCGGTTCCGGAGGAACGGAAGCTTAAGAATAGCGCTTCATCGTTGGCAAATTAGTGTATTCAGTAAACTGTCACCGTAATTGGATGACTGCACCTCCTTCGAGGCCGACATTGAACCACAAAATACCGCGCTGGGAATCCCTTTAATAGGTCCTAACCCTAGCAAACTGTGATCACAGTCCTATCAGGGAATTTGCCAACCATCCAAATTCCTAGCGCACGTGAGTACGAAAGTATTTTTGTATAGTCAATTTTCCCTTGAAATTCACCGGTAATTCCTTCGCCCTGATCAACGATTATGTCACCTCCGAGAATTACGTTCTTAGCATATGGATCATTTGAATTTTCTCTACATTCTTCCATCTCCTCATTATTTCTAACCAAATTAAAAGACTTGTTCTCGCCAAATATCTCAATCATCACCTGTTTATGCGGATGAGCTATGATCTTTCCTTTTGCCCAAGTATTTGAGATATCTGACTCCACAGCACATGAAGAGCAAAGCGGTATCACCAGCGCCCACCATCTAGTACGGAAATTTTTGACATAGCTATTTACTGCCTTTTTCCTGTCGGCCTCGTTTTGACGTCCAATTACCGTGACAGTTGCAACAATCCCCGAACTTTGGATTTAGGGCTATGTTTTTAGACTATCAATCTCTGTCCGATTTTCTCCTGCATATCTTCAACCATCAGACCGCCCGAAACAAAATTTCCTACATCGGCAACAATCTATCCAACATCACGCAAAATAGCGCGCCCTTGGCCCTAACTTTGACTAACTTTGGACTTGGCCCCTTGATGGAGGAGTAGCGGCAACCATTATCGCAATGCCAGCCGACATTCGCCGACTGCCCAAAATACAGCGAGCAGATTCCATCCCCACCAATTGCAATATTGATTGCAACTGACATTGCTGTAAGCTGCGTGAGAACCGCCAATATGAAGCGGCACAGGAGAGCATATTGGCAACCACCGCGCAAACGAGGCATTCCCCCCGCAAATTCTATGGCTGGACCAATGTCGGGCTGTTCTTCTTCATCCAGTTCGCCGCATCCGGCTTCGTCTATTTCGCCTATTCGGTGGTCTTCCCGGTGATGGTCGAGACCATGAACTGGAACCGCGGCTCCGCCTCCATTGCCCAGTCGGTTGCGCTGATAACGCTTGGCTTGTCTTACCCTCTGACCGGCTATTTGCTGAGCCGCTCGGGTGTCCGCAGGACCGTTACCACCGGACTGCTGGTGATGCTGGCCGGTCTTCTGCTGCTGGTCTTCGGCGTCACCGAATTATGGCACTGGATCCTGGTCTGGGGCGTGGTCATGGGGCTGTCTTTCGGTCTGACCGGCCCGATCTGCGCGCAGACCGCCATGATCAGCTGGTTCAGCATCAAGCGATCGACGACAATCGGCATAGTCATGACCGGCGGCGCGCTCGGCGGCGCGATGGCGCAGCCGGCGCTGGCCGAGATGATGGAACGGTTTGACAGCTGGCGGGCCGCCTGGACCATTGCCGCCGCGATGGTCGTCATTGCGCTGGTCGCGACCCGGTTCATCATCAATCGCCCTAGCGATATCGGTCAATTCCCTGACAATATCGATCCCGCACGCGCGGTCAGCGAGGAACAGGCTCATCATACGCGCGCGAAAACCTATCGCACCGACCATGCCTGGACGATGCGGGAGATCATCCGCAAACCGACTCTCTATCTGATGATGGTGATTTCGGTCGGCTATCTGGGCACCTTTTTCGCCCTGCTCAACCATGGCGTTCTGCATCTGACAGACAATGGCCTGAAGGGGCTCGAAGCGGCCGGCATATTCGGGCTTCTGATTCTGGGCAGCGGGCTGGCGCGAATCCCGGCCGGCTGGCTCGGCGACCAGTTCGAACTGCGCTGGACGATATTCGGATCCATCGCCCTGATGGCATTAGCATTGGCCGGATTCTGGCAGGGGCAGGAGATATGGCTGTTGTCGCTTATGGGGATGCTGTTCGGCGCCGGCTATGGCAGTCTGCTGGTGTTGCTCCCTGCAGCAATCGGCAATTATTTCGGCGAGCGCGCCTTTCCCATCATCAATTCCCTGTTCGCTCCTGTGGTTCTGCCCTTCGCCGCCGCCGCGCCCGCGGGAGCCGGCTTCGTGTTCGAGGCGACCGGCAGCTACGACTTCGCCTTTGCCGGGGCGATCATCCTGCTCGCCGCCGGAATGCTCGCCGCCTTTTGTCTGAAGCCACCGGCGACGCCCGTCTAGATATTTCCATCGCTCGAGAGCAGCGCTGCAATCGGGCGGGTGCCGGGCCGCGCGCCAGCACGATCATCAATATCGTCGTGAACGGCACCGCCAGGATGGCGCCGGGAATGCCCCATAGACTGCTCCAGATCGCCAACGAAACCAGCACCACCATCGGGCTGAGATTGACCGATTTGCTAAGCATCTTCGGCTCGACGACATTGCCGATAATCACCTGGGCCGTGGTCATCAGGCCGGTGGCGATCAGGGGAACGGTCAGCGTGCCGAACTGGGCCACGGCGAAGAGCGCCGGAAAAGCCACGCCGACGAAAGAGCCGATATAGGGAATATAGTTGAGCAATCCGATGATGATCGCCCACAATGCGGCATATTCCACGCCCAATATCAGCAATATCACCCAGCAGACGACGCCGAGGATGATATTGATCAGCGTCTTGGTCGCCAGATAGCTGCCGATATCATGGTTGATCCGGGTGATCATGTTCAGCGTGTCGGTGGAATCGCTATCCGAACCGAAGGCCCGCCGTACCTTTTCGGGAAATCCGGTAATCTCGCTGAGCAGGAAGGAGGCGTATAATATTGTGATGAAGACAAATCCGCCGAAGCTGGTCAGCGAGGACAGGACCGACTGGGCCAGCGCGGCGATATCGATCTCGGTAAAGAATCGCGTCGCAAATTCGCTGATCGCCTTGGCGACCGCTTCGGTGCCCCGATCGAAGATCGCCGAGGGCGATGCCATCAGTTCGGACACCTCGGGGCGTCCGATGCTCTCGTCCGCCGGCATCGGGAACCACGCGGCGAACAGATTTTCCAGATTGCGCTGATAGACCGGCAGCGAGGGCACCAGATTCTGCAGGCTGGCGACCAGCATCCGGGTCATCGCGAACAGCATGGCCAGTACAGCGATCAGGGCGAGCGTGGCGCGGAGCCACAGGGGCGTCTGGCCGAGGCCGGGTATCCGGGCAACGGTGGCGCTGGCGGCGTAGAGAATCTGGAGCAGGATGATCGCGGTCACGATCGGCAGGATGATGTCCTGACCCACGTAAAACAGCCAGCCAATCATGATCGTGATACCGATCGCATAGAATATGGTGCTGATACGTCCCTGAATCATGATGTTGCGATAGCCGTAATCTGCGGGACTGTCATCAGGATGATTGCGCTGCCGGCAGATATTAAACTAGCGGACAAGCATCTTGACGCGATGCGCCCCTATCGGCCAATAGCCGCTATGGCCGACAATATTGCTTCCCAGAATATCGACAATGATCACCGCGAGCTGAACCGCAGAGGGCTGCTCTTCGTGCTGTCATCGCCTTCGGGCGCTGGCAAATCGACGCTGGCGAAGATGCTGCTGGAAGCCGACGACGAAATCGCCATGTCGGTATCCGTGACGACCCGGCCGAAACGGCCCGGTGAGGAACATGGCAAGGATTATTATTTCGTCAGCGGCGACCAGTTCGAGGAAATGGTCGCGAACCAGAGTTTCCTGGAATATGCCACGGTCTTCGGCAACCGCTACGGGACGCCATCGGTACCGGTGAACCAGAGTCTGGAAGCCGGACAGGATGTCCTGTTCGACATCGACTGGCAGGGCACACAGCAGCTCTATCAGCGCGCCGGTCAGGATGTGGTACGGGTCTTCATTCTACCACCCTCGCTCGGGGAATTGCGCAACCGTCTGGAAAGCCGCAACACCGACGCCCCGGAGATCATCGAAAGCCGGATGCAGCGCGCGGCCAGCGAGATCAGCCATTGGGACGGCTATGACTATGTCCTGATCAACGATGATCTCGACGCCTGTTTTACCAAGGTGAAGCAGATTCTCGCTACCGAACGCATGCGCCGGGCGCGGCAAACCGGCCTGATCGGCTTTGTCCGCGATCTGATGGCCGAGTGATCGGCCGTTCGGGGCTAGTTCTGCCCCGGCTTAATCAAAGAGGATGGCATCAGGAGCGTCACAATGGCCGCGCCCAATAGGGGGCGGACGCAAGGCCTGCTCGGCCGGGAATAGGAGCTTGCCCATGCGGTAGGCAATATATCCCGGACGCGCATTTGCTGATCCGCATCCTGACACCATCCCCCCGATTGAGCTCAGATGCGACCCGATAGCTTATCTTGCTATTCAGGACCTTCACCCAGCTACGGGCCGGATACCATATTGCTGTGCTACCCCGTTTTCCGTTCGACCAACGGCAATTGCCAGTCGATGAAAAGGCGATTCTGTTGCATTCTGTGCACTTGTCCGGTCCGGCCGATACCGCCCCCGGATATTTGCTCGCAAAAGACCGTTGGTTTTCCACCGCCAAGCGGTTACCAAAGCGACAATGGCGGATCGCTGACGGGGGCAATATGACAGAGTTGCGGGAAATTGACGTCCTGATCGTTGGCGGTGGTTTTTCGACCATGCCGCTTATCCGCGAACTGGATGCGAGCGGTATCGGCTGGCTCATGGTGTCCCCGATGATGCCGATCTGGCAGCAGCTGGAAGCCGCCGACGCGCTGGATTTCGATCTGGTGAGTTCGCTGCAGAGCAGCGTCTATTCGTTCGAGTTGGTCGAGATGCTCAGGGAACAGGGAGAGGATTTCAGCGACGGCTTTCCCACCGCCCGCGAATTCTACGCGATCCACAAGAAATATGCCGCGCGCTATGCCGACCGCATCCACCACGGTCTCGTCGACCGCATCGACAATCATGCCGACCATAGCATCGTGCATCTGGAAAGCGGCGAGCAGTTCCGCGCCAAACATGTCGTCGTCGCAACCGCTTTCCGGCGGAAGATGAACGCCAATCTGAAGCAGATCACGGTTGACGAAAGCTTTGCCGGCAAGAGCGTGGCGGTCACCTCCACCGGAGACAGTTCGAATCTGCTGATCGCCAAGCTGGTCGCTTATGGCGCGAAAGTGCATCTGGTCAGCAACGGCTTCATCATTCTCGACAAGATGTTCGCGACCTTTTCGCCCTTCGACGACGGGCCGCGTTTCGTCCCGCTCGACCAGCTGGAATGCCACAATTTCTCCGAAATCAGCAAGTGGAGCTACCGCGCCTTCATCGACGGCGGCTATATTCACGGCCTGATCCATCACCGCTTTGCCCAGTTGTTCGACCGCAACAGCCTTGGCGTGCGCCACCCCAAGAGCATTCGGCCGCACAAGGACATCCGCCATTTCTTCAAGGCGAAGGCGCCGGTCGAAAACGGCCATATCGCGATCAAATATTGGCCGATCGATGTCTACAAGCTCTATTGCGAGGAGACGCTGGAACAGAAGATCGCCGATGGCTATCTGATCAACGATCTGCCCTTCTTTCTGGAGCATGGCCATGTGAAACTGTGGGACAAGGCGGCCACAACCATCGATCATGAGGCGATGACGCTGAGCGAAGACGGCGAAAGCGCAAGCTTCGATATGCTCATCGACGGCGATCAGGAAATACCCGCAGTTCCGGAAATCCGGGCGCATGGCGAAAGCGGAGTGGAAGTCTTTGCCTACAAGCCGCGCGAACAGTTCATGGGCGTGACGTCACCCGGGCTCCGGAACATCTACACCATAGGTTTCACTCGCCCCTTTACCGGCGGCCTCAATAATATCACCGAAATGCAGTGCCTGCTGGTTCACCGGATGATCGCCGATCCGGACTTTCGCGACAGTATCAGGACCAATATCGACCAGCGCATCGCCGACTATAACGCGACTTATTATACCAACCGGCCGGAGAAAAAGACCGACCATCTGGTCTGGTACGGGACCTTCACCGACGAGGTCGCCAAGCTGCTCGACATTCGCCCGGCCCGCGCCGACATGCCCGGGAAGAAGGGCCTGATGCGCTATTATATGTTCCCCAATAATGTTTTCCGCTTTCGCGAAAAGGGCCGATACGCAGTCGATGGCGTGGACAAACTGATCGAGCATACTTCGAAACAATATCACGACTATAAGGTGCTGGCGTTGCTGGTCATCCGCTACCCGTTTTTCGAGCTGTTGGCGCTCGCCACTATCCTGCTGGCGCCCGTGCCTGGTGGATCAAGATCCCGGCAGCGATCATACACAACCGCCTGCCCTTCACCTCGACACTGGTCGGAAAATTCGGGCTGCCGACAAGAGAAAGCAAAGGGATTTTCAACTATCGCAAGGCGATCAGCTTTCCGGTGCTAGCTTATCCGTTGGTGGCGGCAGTCGTATGGGCAGCGGCGGGTATGGACGCGGCGTTCGCGTTTTCGGCGGGGTTGCTGGCCTATGTCTACGCGATGATCCATCTTGGCACGGCGAAGGGCTGGAACCGGAAGTTTTTTTGCGATATGAAAAGTAAAAGGTCGCCGGAGATGGTTGGTTTTTTGCGCGTTATCGGGCGGCTTTTGGGCGGGTACGAAGCAATCACTGACCCAAATAATCCGAGTCAATTTAGATTGAAGCTCGTCTTTATAAAAAAGGCCACGGTAAAATCTTCATCCTTGTTATTTGGTTTACTGGCGTCTTTGGTGTACCCAAGTTTTATCCCGGGCAATACTGGAGACTTTGAACCCACTTTGTAGAAGATAGGAAATTCCAACCCGAAATCGCCAGACAGAAAATCTACACTGCCTGTTAGCGCGATCCCGATGCCTTTGTTAACATCTGACAGCATGAAAAACCTTCGATACTCAGCACGAACGACAAGTGTCTCCTTTGAAGTAGGTCCCGACGGTGCGGCGCTTTTGCAGTCCTCCGCTGGATCGGTTACGACCGTTCGACAGACAATTCCTTCTTCAGCGGCTTCAAATGCGTTGCCGTATTCAGCTTCCAGCTTCCATGCACTCACCGTGTCTGATGGATAAATAACGCCTGCGATGGCCAATGAATATGAAATTTTGGTGTCATCTTCATCCGTAAAGGCACCGGGCAGAATGTAATCAAATTCTTTGACGCCAACACTTCCTTTAACGCTGACTGCATAAAACGGGTCATAAATCGCAGAAGACAATCGCCGGTGCACCTCTGGTAGATGATCTTGCACGAACACTGAGGCAGGTACACGCTGATGTGCTCCACAGTCTTTTTTCTTCTGTTCTTCACATGCTTCAATCGCTGCTCGAACATAAGCCTGAAATCGCGAATCAGTAAGATCAGAAAGCGAACTGGAAAATCTTTTCCAGGTTAAACTGCCGGTTAACGAAACTTGATTATCCAATACATCGAGCTTCGGATCCAACAAATCAGTTGTTCCGCCGACCGGTGCATCCAAACCCAACTTCCAGAAGAAAGCATCCTGTTTTTGATTGCTACCACCTGTGTCACGATCAGCTGTTAGCACCCCTCCGATTGAAGCACTGGCTTTTGCTTCTTTCTCGGAAATGTCGATGGAAGTCGAAACTCCTCTTGTAATTGTATCAAATCTATCACTTGGTGCGGGTGGCCCTTCCTCAACCGCGTATGGGCCACGAAGAGTTTGAGCATCAGCATCTTGGCTGATCGAAATCATCGGAACTGTGGCGAGCAAAACAGAGACTGTGTTGAAAATATTGACGAATCTCATGCTTCATCTCCATGCTCAAAGAACCAAGTGTCGCTATCCTGAGTGAATTGTGCAGGCACTTCGACTGTCATTGGCCAAGCCGCTCCCATCGGATAGGATATTGGCGGCTTTTCCACGACCGTAATCGATGCTTTGTTGCCTGACTCGATAACGTGAAGTCGCAAGCCATAGGTGCCATTTGGCAACTTGGCTTCACTCGACAGAGTGAACTTACCACCTGTTCGAGATTTCAATTTCAAGCGGTGCGCAATTAAATCCCGTCGCTGTTTGTTCCAGGAAAATAGATGCACGAACCATCCAACATGACTTTTGCTCTTTGGTTCGACCAGAATCTCAATGTTGTTCATAAAAAGGCTCCTTCGATTGTTTCTTGAAACAAATTGAGGACGGCATCGCGTGACCCCCGTCACGCTCCCCCAAAACTCCCCCCTTGAAAACAGAACAAACATTGAACATATAACGCGGACCACCCTGTTCTTTTGGCCCGCTGGACTCTCTCCGGCATCTTCTGCAAAGCACGCTCATGAGTCTGACCCACATCAAAGTAAAAGCGCCCGCGAGCATAATCTCAAGGGCGTGGATATCGAGCTTCCGCGCGAAAAGCTGATCGTGATCACCGGCCTGTCCGGCAGCGGCAAATCGAGCCTTGCGTTCGATACCATCTATGCCGAGGGGCAGCGGCGCTATGTCGAGAGCCTCAGCGCATATGCGCGGCAGTTTCTCGAGATGATGCAGAAGCCCGATGTCGAGCATATTGAGGGCCTCTCGCCCGCGATCTCGATCGAGCAGAAAACTACTTCGCGCAATCCGCGCTCGACCGTCGCGACAGTGACCGAGATATACGATTATATGCGCCTGCTCTGGGCCCGCGCCGGCGTGCCTTATTCGCCGGCGACGGGCCTGCCGATCACCGCGCAGACCGTATCCCAGATGGTCGACCGGGTGATGACTTTGCCCGAGAAAACCCGCTTCTTCCTGCTCGCGCCGGTGGTCCGTGGCCGCAAGGGCGAATATCGCAAGGAACTGCTCGAGTGGCAGAAGGCCGGTTTCACCCGCGTCCGCGTCGATGGCGAATTCTACGATATCGAGGAAACGCCCAAGCTCGACAAGAAATACAAGCATGACATCGAGGTTGTGGTTGACCGTCTTGTGGTGCGCGAAGGCATGGAACAGAGGCTGGCCGACAGTTTCGAGACCGCGTTGCGGCTGGCGGACGGGCTGGCTTTTGTTGATCTTGCGGATGGTACGGTTGAGGAGGCTTTGGCGCTTGCCAATCGTGCTTCGACAGGCTCAGCACGAACGGCGGGTGAAGACGATAGTGCGGCAACAAAACCCGTTCGTCCTGAGCCTGTCGAAGGACCCGGCGTCGCCGAAGCCAGCGCGACTT
>NZ_PYIA01000106.1:0-16067 GCF_013265645.1 Sphingopyxis sp. BSNA05
CGAGCCGGTCGGGCCCTATCCCGATATTTCCGACGACCAGATTCGGGAAACGCTGGAAACCAACCAGATCCGGCTGCTGAAAGAACGCGGCGCCGATATGACGATCTTTTCCCCGCGCGCCTCTGCGATGGCACCGCATATCGGTGATGAAAGCGTCGCACGGAAATGGGCGCAGGTGAACAATGATCTGATCAGGCGCTGCGCCGAACTTTATCCCGAGATATTCGTCCCTGTCTGCATGTTACCGCAAAGTCCGAAGGCGGATATGCAGGGCAGTATCGAGGAACTGGAGCGCTGCGTCGACATGGGCTTTGTCGGCTGCAATCTCAATCCCGATCCGGGCGGCGGCAAGTTCGAGCATCCGCCGCTGACCGACGAATATTGGTATCCTTTCTACGAAAAATGGTCGAGCTGGATGTGCCGGCGATGATCCATGTGTCCGGCAGCTGCAACCCCGCCATGCACGCCACCGGCGCTTATTATATCGCCGCGGATACAATTGCCTTCATGCAATTCATCCAGGGCGATCTGTTCAAGGATTTCCCGGAGCTGCGCTTCATCATCCCGCATGGCGGCGGCGCGGTGCCCTATCACTGGGGGCGCTATCGCGGCCTCGCCGATATGCTCAAACAGCCCGATCTGTCCGGCCATGTGATGAACAATGTCTATTTTGACACCTGCGTCTATCACCAGCCGGGCGTCACCTTGCTGGCCGATGTGATCGACAACAAGAATATCCTGTTCGGCAGCGAGATGGTCGGTGCGGTACGCGGGATCGACCCTCAGACCGGCCATTATTTCGACGACACAAAACGCTATGTCGACGCGCTCGATATCAGCGATGCCGAACGGCATGCGATTTTCGAGGGCAATGCCCGGCGGGTCTATCCCCGGCTGGATGCGCAGTTGAAGGAGAGGGGGCTATGAGCAGCTGGATCCAAAACGCCTGGTATGTAGCCGGCTGGGACTACGAGATCGGCCCGCAGCCGCTTGGCCGGACGATATTGGGCGTTCCGGTCGTGTTGTGGCGCAAGCTGGACGGAGCGGTTGTCGCCATGCGCGACGCCTGTCCGCACCGGATGCTGCCGCTGTCCATGGGCATCAAGGAAGGCGATTCCATCCGCTGCAAATATCACGGGCTGAAAATCGATCCGGATGGCGTTGCCGAGGAAATGCCGCTGAAATCCGATCCGGTGAACAAACGCATTTGCACGGAAACCTTCGCGGTGCACGAACGGCATCGTTTCGTCTGGATTTGGATGGGCGATGCGCCCGCCGACCCCGAGCTGATCCCGGATCTGTGGCCCTGCTCGGCAGATGGATGGGCCTTTGAAGGCGGCTATTATTCCATTGCCTGCGACTATCGGCTGTTGATCGACAATCTGATGGACCTGACGCACGAAACCTATGTCCATCAGGGCTCTATCGGCCAGCAGGAGTTGATGGAAGCACCGCTCGAAACGCGGGTCACCGATGATAGGGTGTTCGTCGAGCGCTGGATTCCCGATATCGACCCGCCACCATTCTGGAAGGGCGCGCTTGGCAAGGAAGGCCGTGTCGACCGCTGGCAGATTTGCGAATTTATCGCGCCGTCGGCGGTGATTATCGATGTTGGCGTCGCGCCGGTGGAAGCTGGTGCCAGCCTTGAAAAACATGACCAGGGCGTGCGCGGTTTTGTCGTCGATGTGATGACACCGCGGGACGAAACGCACAGCCATTATTTCTGGGGCATGGCGCGGGATTTTCGCACCGATGATCCCGGTTTTGGTGCCCGTTTCCGTCAGCAGCAGAGCGGCGTCTTCGCAGAGGATGTCGAAATCCTGGAAGCGCAACAGCGCTCGATAGCGGCCAATCCGGATCGCAAATTGCAAGCCTATAATATCGACGAAGGCGGCGTCCGCGCCCGCCAGATGATCGATCGAACCAGAAAGGCCGAGGCCGCCGCATGACCGAACAGAATATCCAAGAATATCTCAGCGATCTGGACGATATCCCCGGTACGCGCGTCTATACGGCGTCGCGCGCGCGTCAGGGCTATCATCTGAACCAGTTTGCCATGAGCCTGATGAAAGCCGAGAATCGAGAACGCTGGAAGGCGGACGAAAAAGCCTATCTCGCCGACTGGCCATTGTCCGACGCGCAACGCCAGGCGGTGCTCGATCGCGACTATAACCGCCTGCTCGAGCTTGGCGGCAATATCTACTATCTCGCCAAGGTCTTCTCGACCGACGGCCTGTCTTTTGTACAGGCTGTCTCTTCGATGACGGGGATGAGTGTCGAGGATTATCAGGCGATGATGATGGCGGGTGGCCGACCGGCCGAGGGCAATCGCTCGATCAGGGAAGGCAACTGATATGGCGCATATTTCAGCAGGTGTGGCGACCAGCCACGTGCCGTTGCTCGGCGTCGCCGTCGACCAGGGCAAGACACTAGACGATTATTTCGGGCCGATTTTCAAGGGCTATGAATGGACGAAAGAATGGGAGAAGCAGGAACAGCCGGATGTGGTCATTCTTGTCTACAATGACCATGCGTCGGCTTTCGACATGAACCTGATCCCGACGTTCGCGATTGGCTGCGGCGACAGTTTCGGCATCTGCGACGAAGGCTGGGGGCCGCGTCCCGTTCCGGATGTCGAGGGCCACCCGGACCTTGCCTGGCACATCGCGCAAAGCCTGATTCTGGACGAATTCGACATGACGATCATCAACGATCTGGATGTCGATCACGGGCTCACCGTGCCACTGTCGATGATGTTCGGCCAGCCGAAGAAATGGCCGACGAAAGTCATTCCCATTGCGGTCAATGTCGTGACCTATCCGCCACCCTCGGGCAATCGCTGCTGGGCCTTGGGCGAGGCGATTAGGAAAGCGGTCGAAAGTTTCCCCGACGATCTGAATGTCCAGATCTGGGGCACCGGCGGCATGAGCCATCAGTTGCAGGGGCCGCGGGCTGGCTTGCTCAACCGCGAATGGGACAATCAGTTTCTCGACATGATGGTCGGCGACAGCGATGCCGCGCGCTATATTCCGCATATCGAATATCTGCGCGAGACCGGCAGCGAAGGGATCGAGATGGTGATGTGGCTGGTGATGCGCGGTGCGCTCGGCAGGAAAACCAGATGCCTGCACCGCCATTATCATATCCCCTGCAGCAACACGGCGATCGGGCATATCGTGCTCGAACCCGACAATTAATTTCGACGGAGAAGAAAATATGAAAATCGCACTGGCCGGTGGCGGCGCTTTTGGTGAGAAACATCTCGACGGGTTGAAAAATATCGACGGCGTGGAAGTGACCGCTCTGGTCGGCCGCCGTCAGGAACCGACGCAGGAAATGGCCGACAAATATGGCGTGGGTTTTGCCACCACCAATTATGAAGCCATGCTGGAACGCGACGATGTCGATGCGGTCATCCTCTGTACGCCGACGCAGATGCATGCCGATCAGGCGATCAAGGCGATGAACGCCGGCAAGCATGTCGAGGTCGAAATCCCGTTGGCCGATAGCCTGGCCGATGCCGAAGCGGTGCTGAACAAGCAGAAAGAAACCGGCCTTGTCTGCATGGTCGGGCACACGCGTCGTTTCAATCCTTCGCATCAATATGTGCACAACCGGATCAAGGCGGGCGAATTCAATATCCAGCAGATGGATGTGCAGACCTATTTCTTCCGCCGCCAGAATATGAATGCCAAGGGCCAGCCGCGCAGCTGGACCGATCATCTGCTCTGGCATCACGCCGCCCATACGGTTGATCTGTTTGCCTATCAGGCAGGACCGATTGCGCAGGCAAATGCCATTCAGGGACCAATCCATCCGGAACTGGGCATCGCGATGGACATGTCGATCCAGCTGAAGGCCGAAAGCGGCGCGATCTGTACCTTGTCGCTCAGCTTCAACAATGACGGGCCGCTCGGGACCTTCTTCCGTTATATCGGCGACACCGACACCTATATCGCGCGTTACGACGATCTGGTGAACGGCAAGGAAGAGGCGATCGACGTGTCCAATGTCGATGTGTCGATGAACGGCATCGAATTGCAGGACCGCGAATTTATCGCCGCCATCCGCGAAGGCCGGGAACCGAACAGTTCGGTTGCGCAGGTGTTGCCCTGCTATCAGGTGCTGCATGATCTGGAACAGCAGCTCGGATGAAAACCCAGGTTGCCATAGTCGGTGCCGGGCCGGCCGGATTGCTCTTGGGGCATTTATTGCGCGCGGAAGGTATCGACTGCGTCATCGTCGAGCGCCAGTCGCCGGAATATGTTTTGGGTCGGATCAGGGCGGGCGTGTTGGAACGGACGACCACGGATCTGATGGACCGGCTGGGCATCAACGAGCGGTTGAATGCCGAAGGCTTGAAGGAAGCCGGTTTTGCGCTGGCCGACGGCGAACGGCTTATCCGGATCGATACACTGGGCCTTACCGGAAAATATGTGACCGTCTATGGCCAGACGGAAGTCACGCGGGATCTGATGGATGCGGCGCCGGGCGCGGTCTCGAGATCATTTACGAAGCGACTGATGTGGCGCTGCACGATATCGAGAGCGACAATCCCTCTGTCACTTATGAAAAAGACGGAACACAAATTCGGATAGAGGCGCAGTTTATTGCCGGTTGCGACGGCTATCACGGCCCGTCCAGAAAGGCGATTCCCGCAGCCGTCGCGAAGGAATATGAGCGCGTCTATCCGTTCGGCTGGCTGGGCATATTGGCCGATGTGCCGCCCTGTCACGAAGAGCTGATCTATGCCAATCACGAGCGCGGTTTTGCGCTGGCATCGATGCGCTCGAAGACGCGCAGCCGCTATTATATTGACGTTCCGCTGACCGAAAAAGTCGAGGACTGGCCTGATGAACGGCTGTGGGATGAACTTTGCATTCGTCTCGGCCCGGAAGCGGCAGCCAATATCACGCGCGGTCCGGCGATCGAGAAAAGTATCGCGCCGTTGCGGTCCTATGTGTTCGAGCCGATGCGTCATGGCCGCCTGTTTCTCGCCGGGGACGCCGCGCATATTGTTCCGCCTACCGGTGCCAAGGGATTGAACCTTGCCGCGTCCGATGTCGCTTATCTGTCCAAAGCGCTGGTCGGCTATTTCAAACAGAGTGATAATGACGGGATCGCGGAATATTCGGCCAAAGCCTTGGCGCGGGTCTGGAAATCTGAACGTTTCAGCTGGTCGCTGACCAAGCTGATGCATCGTTTCCCGGAAGACGGCTCGTTTGAACGGCAAATGCAAATGGCGGAGCTTGATTATATCGCTGGCAGTGTGGCAGCACAGACAAGCATTGCAGAAAATTATGTAGGACTGCCCTTATGAGCATATCAAAACGCACGATTAACGGCCGCAGCGTCAATCCGGTAGGGCTGGGCTGCATGTCTCTATCCTGGGCTTATGGTGTGCCGCCGTCCGAGGAGGATGCCTCGAAGCTGCTACATCGCGCGCTTGACTTGGGCTATGACCATCTTGATACGGCGAATATTTATGGCCTCGGTCACAACGAGACACTGATCGGCAATGCCCTGAAAAGCCGCCGGAAAGAGTTTTTTCTCGCGACCAAAATGGGGCTCGTGATAGATGGCGACAAACGCGGCGTTGATTGCAGTCCGGCGGCGATCCGCAAATGTGTCGAGGAATCTTTGACCCGACTACAAACCGACCATATCGATCTCTATTATATGCACCGCCGGGACTTCAATGTGCCGATCGAGGAATCGGTTGGCGCGATGGCGGAGTTGATCGAGGAAGGCAAAATCGGCAGCATCGGCTTGTCCGAAATGTCGGCTAAGACGCTTAGAAAAGCAGCGGTTGAGCATCCCATTGCTGCCGTCCAGACAGAATATTCGCTGTGGACCCGCAATCCGGAAATTGCGGTGCTGGGCGCTTGCAGAGATCTGGGCACAACGCTTGTCGCTTTTTCTCCGGTTGCGCGCGGTGTTTTGGCCAATGGCGTACGCGACGTGAATACGCTGGCCGAGAAGGATTTGCGCCGCAATATGCCGCGTTTCAACGAAGACAACTGGCCAAACAATCTGGAACTGGTCAACGCGTTCAATGCGATCGCAGAAGAAGAGGGCGTTACGCCCGCGCAGCTATCTCTGTCCTGGGTTTTGTCGCAGGGCGAACATGTGGTGGCCATCCCCGGAACCGCCTCGATTGCGCATCTGGAAGAAAATCTCGCGCGATGGGACTGGGAGCTTTCTGCGGATACGCAGGCCCGGCTTGATGCCCTGATCAATCAGCAGAGTGTCGCTGGCCCGCGCTATGGCGAGATGATTCAGAAAACCATCGATACCGAGGAATTTGCTTAAGCCTGCCGGAGGGTCCAGCACCCTCTGCCGGCACGATCAATTCTTGAAAACAATCGTTTTCTGTCCGTTCAGCAGCACCCGGTCTGCGAGATGGTAATGGACCGCCTGCGCCAGAACCCGGCGTTCGATATCGCGTCCCTTGCTGACCAGCGCTTCCGGCGTATCGGCATGGCTTATCGCCTCGACATCCTGATGGATGATTGGCCCTTCGTCGAGATCGGGGGTCACATAATGGGCGGTAGCGCCGATCATCTTGACGCCGCGCGCATGAGCTTGGTGATAGGGTCTGGCACCCTTGAATCCGGGCAGGAAACTGTGATGGATGTTGATGCAACGGCCGGACAGAAAAGCGGCGAGATCGTCTGACAATATCTGCATATAGCGCGCCAGCACCACGAGATCCGCGCCGCTATCGGTCACCAGTTGTTTGACCTGCGCTTCCTGTTGCGGCTTCGTCTCTTTTGTGATCGGCAGATGATGAAAGGGAATGTCGCCGTTGATCGATATCTTGAGAACATCTCGCGGATGGTTGCTGATGATGCCGACCACTTCCATCGGCAATTCTCCGATGCGGTGGCGGTAGAGCAGGTCGCCGAGACAATGGTCGAATTTGGAGACCATGATCATCACCTTTGGCCGCTCGTCGCTGCGGCGCAGCTTCCACGCGACCTGATGGGCCGCGGCGAAATCCTTTAGCGCTTCCGCGATCGCGTCGGCATTGGCACTGGCCGGCAAATCAAAGACCACGCGCATAAAAAATGGCCGGTTTCAGCATCGTTGAACTGCTGCGAGTCGACGATATTGCCCCCGTTATCCGCAAGTATCTTGGCCACGCTGGCAACCAGTCCTGGCTGGTCCGGGCAGGATAATGTCAATATCTGTCGATGTGTCTGCATGGTCTATCTGTCATTCCGGGTTGCGTTGGCCATCAATACGAAAGCGGTGCTGTTTGAACAGCTGCAGCCTATTGTCAATGGCCAGGCGAAAGGTCCGGAGGGCGAAAAACCGACGCTTCGTTTAATTCTGGCCGGTTCCGGCCTTTGATTTGTCATATTCCCCGAGGCCCGGCTTGTAGCTCTTGTCGTCGAGAAACTGTTTCATGCCTTCTTGCCGGCCGTGGGTCTTGTCATGGAAATTCAGTGCCTCCTGCGCGCGGATCAGATAATCTTCGGCATTGTCGAAGGTCATTTCCATGACTCGCTTGACCGCATCCTTGGACGCTTTCAGTGTCGCGAGATTCTTCTTGAGCAATTTGTTCGCGACTTCGGTAACCCGCGCTTCCAGCTGGTCTAGCGGCACGGATTCGTTGACCAGACCGGCTTCCGCTGCTTCCTGTCCGCTCAGATTCTCGCCGAGCAAGGCATGATACATGGCCTTGCGCAGCGGCATCAGGTTCGTGGCCACCTTGGTCGCGCCGCCGCCGGGCAATATGCCCCAGTTGATTTCTGACAGGCCGAATTGCGCTTCATCTGCACAAAAAGCGAGGTCGCATGCATGTAATGGCCCGTAGCCGCCGCCGAAGCACCAGCCGTTGACCATGGCTATCGTGGTTTTCTGATACCAGCGAAGGCGTTTCCACCATGTATAAGCCTCGCGCTGGCTCTGCCGGATGCCGGGCAGACCCTTCTCCTCGGTTTCGCGAAAATATTCCTTCAGGTCCATCCCCGCTGACCAGCTGCTGCCTTCCCCGGTCAGGACCAGAACACCGACATCATCGTTGAATTCCAGTTCATCGAGAACCCGCAACATTTGACGGTTGAGTTTTGGGCTCATGCAGTTGCGCTTTTCCGGACGGTTGAATTTCACCCAGGCAATGCCGTCTTTGATCTCATAAGCTACGGTATCTTCTTCTTTGCGGTCGGCCATATCGAATCCCTATTTTCAGTTAATTGCTATGATCCATAGCGTTTCATATTGCTATTGCCAATAGCATTTCTTATAGGGGTAGAATGTTGGATCCACTTTCATCCTTGCCCGGATATGTTTTGAGCCGCGCTGCTGCCGCTTCCCTTGCAGATTTGAACCGGGGACTCGCGAAGTTGGGACTGCGACACAGCGATTTCTCGCTGCTGATACTGGTGCAGGCCAATCCGCGGATGACGCAAAGCGATGCCGGCAAAATGCTGGATATACAGCGCGCCAATATGGTGCCGCTGGTTTCCAGGCTGCTGGAACTCTCCCTGCTATCAAAGGAGCCGGTGGACGGGCGTTCTCAAGGGCTGCTGCTGACCGCGAGAGGTAAAAAGATACTGAAGGAGGCGCAGGCCGTGGTGGACAATCACGAGACGCGATTGCTGCTATCGATTCCCGAGCGTTTACGGCCCCATCTAATGCCGATATTACAGGCTCTCTGGGATTCCAGCAAATCCAGAAGCGGCTAGCCATGTTTTGCTGGCTGCTTTTAAACAAGCTGTTTATCTCGCGAATACCATATGCAGAACATACAAATATGATCGACAGGTCAAGAGAAGGACATCAGCAATATGAAGACCCGCGCAGCCGTTGCATTTGAAGCCAAAAACCACTCGAGATCGTCGAGCTTGATCTGGAGGGCCCGAAAGCGGGCGAAGTGCTGGTCGAGATCATGGCGACCGGCATCTGTCACACCGATGCCTACACGCTCGATGGTCTCGACAGCGAAGGCAAGTTCCCCAGCGTATTGGGCCATGAAGGCGCCGGCATTGTGCGCGAAGTGGGGCCGGGCGTTACGTCTGTAGCGCCGGATGATCACGTGATCCCGCTCTACACGCCGGAATGCCGTCAGTGCAAAAGCTGCCTGTCCGGCAAGACCAATCTGTGCACCGCGATCCGCGCGACCCAGGGGCAGGGGCTGATGCCCGACGGCACCAGCCGCATGTCCTACAAGGGCGAGGCGATCTACCATTATATGGGCTGCTCGACCTTCTCGAATTTCATCGTCGTACCGGAAATTGCGGTTGCGAAAATCCGGACCGACGCGCCGTTCAACACCAGCTGCTATATCGGTTGCGGTGTCACCACCGGTGTCGGCGCGGTGACCAATACGGCCAAGGTGGAGCCGGGCTCCAATGTCATCGTCTTCGGTCTCGGCGGCATCGGCCTCAATGTGCTTCAGGGCGCGCGGATGGTCGGCGCGGACAAGATTATCGGCGTCGACATCAACGACGACCGCGAGGAATGGGGCAAGAAATTCGGCATGACCCATTTCGTCAACCCGACCAAGATCAAGGGCGACATCGTCGAGCATCTGGTGGCGCTGACCGACGGCGGCGCGGACTATACGTTCGACTGCACCGGCAATACCGATGTCATGCGTCAGGCGCTCGAAGCCTGTCATCGCGGCTGGGGTGAAAGCATCATCATCGGCGTCGCCGAAGCCGGCAAGGAAATCTCCACCCGGCCGTTCCAGCTGGTCACCGGACGGGTCTGGAAAGGCACGGCCTTTGGCGGCGCGCGGGGCCGGACCGACGTTCCGAAAATCGTCGACTGGTATGTGAACGGCAAGATCGAAATCGATCCGATGATCACCCACACGCTGTCGCTCGAAGAGATCAACAAGGGCTTCGACCTGATGCACGCCGGCGAAAGCATCCGCAGCGTGGTGGTCTTTTGATGGAAACCGTCTCCACCAACAGAAGTTTCGATGGAACGCAGGGCGTCTATTCCCACGCGTCCGCCGAAACGGGCACGGATATGACCTTCGCGGTCTATGTTCCCGATCATGAAAAGGGCGCGAAGCTGCCGGTCGTCTGGTATCTGTCCGGTCTGACCTGCACCCATGCCAATGTCATGGAGAAAGGCGAATATCGCCGGGCAGCCAGCGAACTGGGCCTGATCATCGTCGCGCCGGATACCTCGCCCCGCGGTGAAGGCGTGGCCGACGACGAAGCCTATGACATGGGGCAGGGCGCCGGTTTCTACGTCGACGCCACCGAAGAGCCATGGGCCAAGCATTTCCGTATGCGCAGCTATATCGAGACGGAATTGCCTGCCTTGATCGCCAAGGAATTTCCGGTCGACATGGAGCGCCAGGCCATATTCGGGCACAGCATGGGCGGTCATGGCGCGTTGACCATCGCGCTGCGCAATCCGGATCGTTACAAAAGCGTGTCCGCTTTCTCGCCGATTGTTTCGCCGCTAAACTGCCCCTGGGGTGAAAAAGCGCTGGGCGGCTATATCTGCAGCGATCAGGCAGCATGGCGCGAATATGACGCCTGCGCACTGATCGAGGATGGCGCGCGGGTTGCCGACATTTTGGTCGATCAGGGAACCGCCGACAATTTCCTCGAGGAGCAGCTGAAGCCGCAACTATTGGCGGAAGCCTGCGACAAGGCGGGCATAAAGCTCAGCCTGAACTTGCGCGAAGGTTACGACCACAGCTATTATTTCATCTCCACCTATATGGCAAACCATCTGCGCTGGCATGCCGACCGGCTGTGATGGACAAGACTGCACGTCTGGGTGAAATCGTCGCGACCCATGCCGGGCGCGAAGGACCGCTGCTGCCGGTGCTGCACGATATCCAGACCGAATTTGGCTGTATCGATGAAGAGACGAAACGCTTTCTGGCCAGTGCGCTCAATCTGAGCCGGGCAGAAGTTCATGGTGTCGTCAGTTTTTACCACGATTTCAAGTCGGAACCTGCGAAACTGCCGGTGCTGAAACTGTGCCGCGCCGAAGCCTGCCAGGCGCGCGGCTGCGACAGTCTGGCGGCGGAAATCTCGGTAGTGGCGAAAGACAGGTGCGAAATCGAGACGGTCTACTGCCTCGGCCTGTGCAGCGTCGGCCCCAATGCGATGATCGGCGCAGATGTGCACGCCAGACTCGATGTCGGGAAGCTCACACAATTGATTGAAGCCCTGTGACGTTGCGGATCGCCATATCCGATGACGCCCTTGCTCTTGCTTGCGGTGCGGATCAGGTCGCCGAGGCGATTGCCAAGGTCGCGCCCGATGCCGACATCATCCGCGTTTCCAGCTGGGGCATGTCCTGGCTGGAGCCGCTTATTGAGATCAATGGCATTGGCTATGGACCGGCGACGGTGGACGACGTTGCGGCGATATTGGACGGATCATCCGGTCTGAATATCGGCAAAATCGCGGACCATCCGTTCATTGCCAGACAACAGCGCCTGACCTTCGCGCGGGCGGGTATCACGCAGCCGCTCGATCTGGATGAATATCGGGCGACGGGCGGCTGGCTCGGTCTGGAAAAGGCGCGCGCAGCCGGTGCCGATGCCGTGATCGAAACGGTTACCGATTCCGGTCTGCGCGGGCGCGGCGGTGCGGGCTTTCCGGCAGGCATCAAGTGGAAGACAGTCGCCAGCGCAGACGGACCTCAAAAATATATCGTCTGCAATGCCGATGAAGGCGACAGCGGCACCTTTGCTGACCGGATGCTGATGGAGGGCGACCCCTATTGCCTGATCGAGGGCATGGCGATTGCCGGTCTCGCTGTCGGTGCGGACAAGGGCTATATCTACGTCCGCAGTGAATATCCCCGCGCGATTGCCAAGTTGAACGCCGCGATTCTGGCCAGCGCGCATATCGTTGCGCCCTTTGACATCGAGGTCCGGGTTGGTGCCGGTGCTTATGTTTGCGGCGAGGAAACATCCCTGCTCGAAAGTCTTGAGGGCAAACGCGGCGAGGTGAGGGCGAAGCCGCCACTGCCGGCTCTGGAAGGATTGTTTGGTAAACCCACGGTGGTGAACAATGTTCTGACCCTCGCTGCTGTGCCTTATATCCTTGCCAATGGGGCTAAGGCCTATGCCGATTATGGCATGGGCCGTTCGCGGGGTACCATGCCGATCCAGCTGGCCGGCAATCTGAAACATGGCGGCCTGTTCGAGACTGCCTTCGGGATCACGCTCGGCGAGCTTGTCAACGATATTGGAGGCGGCACCGAAAGCGGTGAGCCGGTCAAGGCGGTGCAGGTCGGCGGTCCGCTCGGTGCATTCCACCCGGCCAGCGATTTCCACCTTCCGTTCGACTATGAATCCTTCACCGCAGCCGACGGCCTCATTGGCCACGGCGGTATTGTCGTGTTTGACGAGAGCGCCGACATGCTGGCGCAAGCTCGCTTCGCGATGGAATTTTGCGCAGCCGAAAGCTGCGGCAAATGTACGCCCTGCCGGCTGGGTTCGGTGCGCGGGATGGAAGTGCTGGACCGTATCAAGGCGGGCGGGCGCGCAACTGCGGACTCTGTCGAGAGCCTGCCGCAAATGCACAATGCCCCGAAACAGGGCCGCAGCACGGACGAGGAACTGTCGCTCATTGCCGACCTGTGCGAGACGATGAAATTCGGATCGCTGTGCGCACTCGGCGGTTTTACGCCTTATCCGGTGATGAGCGCGATCCGGCATTGGCCCGAGGATTTCGGAGCGAGCGCCGATATGGTAAAGGACATATCATGACCTATCAGCCGCAAAAGGATTTTGGCACACCGGCCTCCAAGGCCAGCGACATCGTGACGCTATCCATCGACGGCCGCGAAGTCAGCGTTCCGGCCGGCACCAGCGTGATGCGCGCGGCGGCGGAAATCGCCAATAATATTCCCAAGCTCTGCGCCACCGACAATGTCAAAAGCTTCGGCTCCTGCCGGCTCTGCCTGATCGAGATCGAAGGCCGCAGGGGCACGCCGGCAAGCTGCACCACGCCGGCCGAAGACGGCATGGTCGTAAAAACCCAGACGCCGCATCTGCAGAAATTGCGCAAGGGCGTGATGGAGCTTTATATCTCCGATCACCCGCTCGACTGCCTGACCTGCAGCGCCAACAATGATTGCGAGCTCCAGGATCAGGCGGCCAATGTCGGGCTGCGCGATGTCCGCTATGGCTATGAAGGCGCCAACCATCTCGGCGAGGCCAAGGACACATCCAATCCCTATTTCGATTTCGATCCGTCCAAATGCATTGCCTGCTCGCGCTGCGTGCGGGCCTGCGATGAAGTGCAGGGGACATTCGCGCTGACCATGGACGGGCGGGGCTTCGCGTCGAAAATTTCCGCTGGCCTGCCGACCGATGATTTCCTGTCGAGCGAATGCGTATCCTGCGGCGCCTGTGTCGAGGCCTGCCCGACGGCGACGCTGCAGGAAAAGGCGGTCACCGAAATCGGCAAGCCCGACCGCACCGAAATCACCACCTGCGCCTATTGCGGCGTTGGCTGCACCTTCCGCGCCGAAATGCGCGGCGAACAATTGGTCCGCATGGTACCGTGGAAAGACGGCAAGGCCAATCGCGGCCATAGCTGCGTCAAGGGCCGCTTCGCCTGGGGCTATGCCAATCATCAGGACCGGATCACCAAGCCGATGATCCGCGAGAGCATCGACCAGCCGTGGCGGGAAGTCAGCTGGGATGAAGCGCTCGGCTATGCGGCGAGCGAGATCAAACGCATTCAGGAAAATATGGTCGTCTCAGCGTTGGCGGTATTACCTCGTCGCGTTGCACCAACGAAGAGACATTTCTGGTGCAGAAGCTGATCCGCGCCGGTTTCGGCAATAATAATGTCGATACCTGCGCCCGCGTCTGTCACTCGCCAACCGGCTACGGTTTGAAAACCACATTCGGCACCAGCGCCGGCACGCAGGATTTCGACAGCGTTGAGGAAAGCGACGTCATCTTGGTGATCGGTGCCAATCCGACCGACGCGCACCCGGTCTTCGCCAGTCGGATGAAGAAACGTCTGCGCGGCATCGACGGCAAGCCTGCCGCAAAGCTCATCGTGATCGATCCGCGGCAAATCGCGCTGGTCAAATCCCCGCATATCGAGGCGTCGCATCATCTGCCGCTCCAGCCCGGCACCAATGTCGCGGTCCTCACCGCCATGGCCCACGTCATTGTCACCGAGGCCTGGCTGACGAAGACTTCATTCGCGAGCGTTGCGACTGGGACGAATATGCCGAATGGGCCGCTTTCGTTTCCGATGAGCGCCACGCGCCGGAAAGACTGGAAGCGGTCGCCCGCGTGCCGTCCGAAGAGCTTCGCGCTGCGGCTAGATTGTTCGCCACCGGAGGCAATGGCGCGATCTATTACGGGCTCGGCGTGACCGAGCACAGCCAGGGCAGTTCCACCGTGATGGCGATTGCCAATCTGGCGATGGCGACCGGCAATATCGGACGGCCCGGCGTCGGCGTAAACCCATTGCGCGGCCAGAATAATGTTCAGGGCGCCTGCGATATGGGCAGTTTCCCGCATGAATTGTCGGGCTATCGCCATGTTTCCGATGCCGATACCCGCGCCTTGTTCGAGGCCGACTGGGGCGTCCCGATCGACTCACAACCCGGTCTGCGCATTCCCAATATGCTCGATGCCGCCGTCGATGGCGAATTCAAGGCGCTCTATGTCCAGGGCGAGGATATTCTGCAATCCGACCCGAATACCAAACATGTCTCGGCAGGGCTCGCCGCGATGGAATGCGTGATCGTCCACGACCTGTTCCTCAACGAAACCGCGCATTACGCGCATATCTTCCTGCCCGGATCGACCTTCCTCGAGAAAAACGGCACCTTCACCAATGCCGAGCGCCGCATCCAGCTGGTCAACAAGGTGATGGCGCCGGTCAACGGCATGGAGGACTGGGAAGTTACCCAGGCTTTGGCCAATGCCATGGGGCTGGACTGGCACTACACCCACCCGTCCGAGATCATGGACGAGATCGCCCGCCTGACGCCGACGTTCGCCGCTGTGAATTTTGACCGGTTGAAGAAAGAAGGCTCGCTGCAATGGCCGGTCAACGAAGCCGCGCCCGATGGCTCGCCGATCATGCATGTCGATGGTTTCGTTCGTGGCAAGGGGCAGTTTGTCGTCACCGATTATGTGCCGACCGACGAGAAAACCGGCCCGCGCTTCCCGCTGTTGCTGACGACCGGGCGGATATTGTCCCACTATAATGTCGGAGCGCAAACGCGGCGCACTGAGAATACCGCCTGGCATCCGGAAGACCTGCTGGAAATGCACCCGACGGATGCGGAAAACCGCGGGTTGGAGGATGGCGACTGGACCAGATTGTCGAGCCGTTCGGGCGAGACAACCTTGCGCCTGGCGGTGACCGAACGGGTCGCGCCGGGCGTCGTCTATACGACCTTCCACCATCCCGCGACCCAGGCCAATGTCGTGACCACCGAATATAGCGATTGGGCAACCAACTGCCCGGAATATAAAGTCACTGCCGTGCAGGTCGCTGCTTCCAACGGTCCGACCGACTGGCAGTCCGATTACGAACAGCTTTCGGATCAGGCGCGGCGCATCGAGATAGTTGAACCGGCGGAATGAACACGCTCGATCATCTCGTCCATATGGTCAACCAGATCGCGCGCAATTTCGGTACACTGGACCGCGACGCCGCTGCCGAGGCTGTGGCCGGGCATATCCTGCTCTACTGGGACCCGCGCATGAAACGCCGGATCATTGCCGCTGTGGCTGACGAGGCAGGGAGCGACCTTTCGGATGTCGCTGCTCTTGCCGTTGCCATCGTGGCCGATAAGGCGGAACCGGCTGCGACTGGCGCATAGATGGACCGCTATACCGCCAGAATCATTCGCCCGGGCGCTGCTCCGGCGACCGAAGAAATACGACAGGTCGCGATCGAAGCACCGGTTTCGATTGAATTCAACGGTATCGGCTATGCGGTGATGATGGCGACACCGTCGAATCTCGAAGATTTTGTCACCGGCTTTGCCATATCCGAGCGACTGATAGAGCGGGCCGATCAACTTGGCGCAATCGACGTTCATCGCCACGAGAATGGCTGGATCATCCGCGCCAATGTCGCGTCCGAAAA
>NZ_PYIA01000107.1:0-12879 GCF_013265645.1 Sphingopyxis sp. BSNA05
AAGACGGCGACGCAAAGGGCATCGGCTGTTTCATTGTGCCGGTTGACGCGGAAGGCTTTGAAGTCGGTGAATATATGTGGACCTTCAACATGCCCACTGACCATCCGAAATGCTCCTACAAGGATGTCTGGATCCCGGCGGATGCGGTGCTCGGCGATCTCGATATGGGCCTCGCCTGCGCGCAGCATTTCGTCCACGAAAACCGCATCCGCCAGGCCGCCTCCTCGCTGGGCGCGGCACAATATTGTATTGATGAATCAGTCAAATATGCCGGCGAACGCAAACCGTTCGGCAAGCCCCTCTCGGTCAATCAGGGTATCCAGTTTCCACTCGTCGAACTGCACACGGAGGCCGCGATGCTGCGCCAGCTGATCTACGCGACGGCCGCCAAGATGGACACGATGCCGAAAACCGATGTCGCCAAATATCTCTCCGCCCAGGTCAGCATGTGCAATTACCGCGCAAACCGCCTGGTCTGCGACGCTGCCGACCGCGCGATGCAGGTGCACGGCGGCATGGGCTATTCCCGGCACAAGCCGTTCGAACATATTTATCGCCACCACCGCCGCTACCGGATCACCGAAGGCGCCGAGGAAATCCAGATGCGCAAGATCGGCGGCGATATGTTCGGATTCCTGAACAGGAAAAATAGCGTCCCTGCAATAGATCGCTTCGCGGGCAGCATGGCGAGAAATTCAGCTGGTTGCCCCGGCGGCGCTGTTCGGGTTCGGACTGCCCGGTCTATTTGGGCTTGATCTGGGTCGCCTTCCAGTCCGCCACGGTGCTGAATGCCGGCACCGAAAGCGAATCCTTGTCGATTTTCGTTGTCGGCACATAGCCCGCAGGCATGTTTGGCACTTCCAGTCCGGCCTCGGCGATAAGATAGGGCGACACCCGCCGGCTGGTACATAGGCCGCCATTGCCGTCACTGACCAGCCGCGTTTCGAATTCGATACCCTGCTGGTTGCCGCTGGATCGCGTAACCGTCGCCACTGCGAGCTGTCCGTCGCCAAAGTCGATCACGAATTTGGTCCCGACCGGCACATTGTACAGACCATCGACCAGCGCGCCGGTAACCGAAAGGTTGCGAACGACGATGGAATAAACGTGATTTTCATGGATCATCCGCACCTTGCGGTACATGGACAGGCGGTCGTTGCGATGATGCCGCGGGCCTGAAGGCTCAATCCTCCAGCTTCCGCCCTCCAGATTCTCGATCAACGTCGCCTGGTTCACCGCCCTGCTGCAGATATGGCCCTGGACATGACTCACGTTCAGCTTGCTTATCAGATCGAATTCGTCGAGCGTTTCGATGCCCTCGGCCGTCGTGTCCAGTCCGAGCGCTTCCGCCAGCGCGACAATGGCCGCAATGATAGCGCCATTGCGCGATCCCGGCTCGGTGGCGCCGCGAACGAAATTCTGATCGATCTTGATTTGTCGAACGGGGCTGCCTGCAAATAGCTCAGGGAGGAATAGCCGGTTCCGAAATCATCCAGAACCAGGCGCACTTGCCTGATTTTGAGAGCCTCGAACATGGCAGTGGTTTCATTGGTTTCGGCCAGAAACACGCCTTCCGTGATCTCCAGCTCGAGCCTTTCGGCAGCCAGGCCAGATGCGCCAAGCGCTGCGTCGATAATCGCGGGAAAACGGTCATTGGCGAACTGGCTGGCAGAAACATTCACTGACACTCTGGCTTTTCCAGGCCATTTGGCTGCATCTTCACAGGCCCTGTGTATGGCCCATTCCCCCAGTTGCCAGATAAGATTGGCATCTTCGGCAATGGGAATGAACAGAGACGGAGAAATCTCCCCCCGTTCCCCATGGTTCCAACGCATTAACGCTTCGAAGCCCTCAACGATATTGGTCTTGGTGTTGACGATCGGCTGATAGACGAGTTCGAGCTCGTCCTTGGCAACCGCATCCCGTAAATCGTCTTCCAGCACGCGCCTGTCTTCCGCGGACTGTTGCAGTTCCTTGGAATAGAAACGGAACCGTCCGCGTCCATTGCCCTTCGCCTCATAGAGCGCCAGATCAGCGCTTTTCACGATATCATCGCTCGACAGCCCGTCAAACGGGGCAACAGAGACACCGACTGATGCCCCGATGATACACCGGTGACCGTCGACCGAATAAGGCTGGGAAAGGCTGTCAATGATCTTGCTGGCGAGATCCCCGAGAGTCCCCCGGTCATCACAGTCCGGCAACATGATCTGGAATTCGTCACCCCCCAGCCGGCAGACTTCGCCGCTGTCACCGACGATTTTGAGAAGCCGCTCCGCCACCTGTTTCAGCAAAACGTCTCCCGCCGGGTGACCCAATGTATCGTTGATCTGCTTGAAACGGTCGAGGTCGACCAGCATCACGGCGCAGGTCCGTTTCTGTATCCGGTAAGCCGCAAGCGTGGCCTCGAGCTTTTTCGCCATGCTGGCCCGGTTCGGCAAGCCGGTGAGCGAATCGAACATCGCCAGCCGGGACGTGTCCTCAGAAGCCCTGCGCTGCGCGGTTACATCCTTGCCACTACCGCGGAAGCCCAGAAATTTACCGGAATTGTCAAAATAGGGTCTGCCGGAAATCGATAGCCAGCATTCCTCGACCGAATTGCCGGCCTGCACTTCGAGACCGCTGAACTGCATTTTCTTTGTAAAAATGAACGGCAGGGATCGGGCACTGGCATCATTGTCGATCGGCTTCAGAAACAGGGATGCGATGGGCTTGCCGAGCAGATCCGTCGATTTTCCGCCCAGTTCTTCGGCAATGGATGCCGTTATATAGGTGAGATTTCCCGCCGCGTCCGTCGACCAGAACCAGCCTTGCCCGCTTTCCTCAAAATTTTGCAGGAGGGCAAGCGCTTCAGATGCCTTGATATTGCAGGTTTCTGCCGGCGTCTGCATCCCGATCCGGGAACCGATTTTGCCGAGAAAACGACGAGAGCCGGGACGAACCGCTGTTGCGTCCTGACTTTCCTTGCCAATGGATGTTTCGACGCCCATTCGTGATTTCTTCTCGTTTAACTATTGCATCGACGATTTTAAGCGGAAGGTGTTGCATAATGGTAAATGCTTGCATCTGCCGGCGCTGGACCACAATATTCGGCCCGGATTCCGATCCTTTTCCAGCGCCATTTTGCACTGTGACAGAGGGAATTTCATGCTGCCGTCTGCCGTCGTATCAGCCCCGCAGGGACCGGATTCATCACAAGACCGTAGAAACATTCGATCGGCTCGGGCCTTCCGATACCAAAGCCCTGAACCATCGAGCAGCCTTCGTGCCGCAGGGCGGCGAGTTGCTCTTCGGTTTCAACGCCCTCTGCGACGACGGGCAGATTGAGCCCTTTCCCGAGCCCGATGATCGCCTGCACGATCGTTAGCGATTGCGGGTTATCCGTCATATCCTGGATGAACGATCGGTCTATCTTGACCTTGTCGAATGCGAACATCTGCAGATAGCTCAGCGAGGAATAGCCGGTGCCAAAGTCATCCATCGCGATCTTGACGCCAAGCTTCTGCAACTGATTGAGCGTCTCCATCGCCTTGCGCGTATCCCGGATCAGGAAGTTTTCCGTAATCTCCAGTTCCAGACGTGTCGGATCAAAGGCATATTTCTCCAGCACATCGCTGACCACGCTCAACAGATTGTCGTTCTGAAACTGCGCGGGCGACAGGTTTACGGCGACCCGTAGCGGCCTGTCCCAGCGTGCCGCCTCGCTGATTGCCATATCGAGAATGCGCGCACCCAGTTCAACTATCAGGCCGCTTTCCTCGGCGACCGCGATGAAGGTCTCCGGCTTTACCGCACCCCGTTCAGGATGGTCCCAGCGGGCGAGCGCTTCGAAACTCTCGATCTGGCCGGTCGCCAGCGAAGCGAGCGGCTGGAAATGAATTTTGATCTGATCGGCGGCCATCGCGACGCGGAGATCCTTTTCCAATTCCCGCCGGTCGGTAACCGCCGCATCCATCAGCGGATCGAAGAAGCAGAATTTTCCGCGTCCGGTTGCCTTGGCGCGGGAAAGCGCTCGGTCGGCACTCTGGCAGAGGCTTTCGAAATCGTCGCCGTCCCTGTTGCTCATGGACAAGCCGATGCTGACCCCGATATGGATTTTCTCGCCCTCAATGGAGAAGGGGTCGGAGAAGGCCTCGATCAGGGCGCGAGCAAAACGGGCTGCCCGATGGTTCGAGTTGCGGCCCGGGATGATAACTAGAAATTCGTCGGCACCCATCCGCCCGGCAGCAGCGCGGCTCGGCAGCAACTCGACAATGCGACCGGCGATCTGCGACAAAAGCTCATCACCGATCGGATGCCCGTACAGGTCGTTGACCACCTTGAAGCGGTCCAGATCGATCACCAGCACCGCGGTAGGTTCCTTTACAGGCCCGTTCCACAATTCCTCGAAATCACGGGCGATTCCAGCCCGGTTACGCAAACCGGTAAGAGAATCGTGCAAGGCCAGATGGGCAATTTTCTGCTTGGCCAGATGGCGCACCGTGATGTCATCGGTGATCCCGAGAATGAAGGATGACCGGTCCACCCCGTCGACAAGAACGCGCTTCGTCCGGATTCGATGCATTTTCCCATCCGCGCCCTCGAAATCATTTTCGAAAACCGATATTTTTCCGGTCTTGACCACCCGGTCCTCACGCCGGCGATAGGCCTTGCCGCGGTCGGGAAAAATCTGGCGATCGGTATATCCGATGACCTCCTCACGGCGCCGACCGGTCATTTCCTCGGCCGCGCGGTTGAACATCTCGTAAACACGAGTCTCGGCATTTTTGACGAACAGCATCGACGGCAAATTCTCGACCACGGCGTTGAGAAATGTCTCGGACCGCTGCCTTTCGATTTCAAGTCGCTTTCGCCGGGAAATATCCCGGACGACCGCGACAAAGCCCTTTTTCTGATCGACATCCGCAGAATTCCAGCGCGCCATCGACAGTTCCGCCGGAAATTCTTCTCCGCACCGCCGCCTGGCGCAAACTTCGACCGGCTGGTCAGCCAGCGCGCTCTCTTTGCCGGCTGCAGCATTGGCCTGCTCGATATCGATCATTGGATGATCAACCTCGGAGAGCAGCGAACGGAGCGGCTGTCCGCTCAAGTGAGCGGAAGAACAGCCGAAAATATGTTCGGCTGCCGGATTGCAATAGGTGATGTTTCCGGCTGCATCGGACAATATGATCGCATCATTGAGCGTGTCGTTCACCAGTTTCGAGATCCTGCCGATTTCGCGCAGCTGGCGCGCCTCCAGCAGTTCGACAACCTGCTGCCCCAGCCTGAGCAGCATCTCCCGTTTTTCTGGCCGAGCGGTTCCCGCGGCTGATAGTCTATCAGGCACAGCGTCCCGACCGCAAACCCGCCACCGACCACTAGCGGCGCAGCGGCATAATATCGTATCTTCGGATCGCCGACGACGATCGGATTTTCGCGGAAACGGGGATCCAGCGTGGCATCGGGAACCTCGAATATTTCATTTTGCCCGATGGCATAGTTGCAGAAGGAATTTTCGCGCGCCGATTCCCGGGCATCGAAACCCGTGCTCGCCTTGAACCATTGCCTCTCCTTGTCGACCAGGGAGATCAGGACGGTCGGGACGTTGAAAGTGCCGGCAGTGATTTCCACCAGGCCGTCAAAAAGCCGTTCCGGCCGGGTATCGAGGATTGCCAAATTATAAAGTTCCTGGAGGCGCGCCTGTTCGTCCATTTAGTCAATACTCCAACAAATTGGGCAAACGAATAAAAAATCCTTGCAGTGCATGGGGTTGACAACGTTAAGATGACGTAAATTATTGTAAAACTAAGAAGCTGTCTCCGTTTGCTCGGATGGCCGGCGTCGCCAAGACCTGTTCGCACCGCTATCCGGATATGCTAGGCGATGCTGGAAACGCGGGGAAACTGGCTTTGAAAGCCGGTCGGAAAACCGCCCTTGCAATCCCCCGCCAATTCCGCCATAGGCGCCGCTTCCGCTTGATTGGGCCTGTCCCGGACAGCGGAAAAAGAAGAAAGCCGGAGGGGCGTGTCTGCATGGTGCGGCGTCAGCGATCGGCGGTAAATGAAGGAATGACTGCATGCCAATGTATGAGCATGTCTTCCTCGCACGACAGGATCTGAGCCAGTCTCAGGTCGATGCTCTTGCGCAGGAAGCCACCAAAATTGTTGAATCGAATGAAGGCAAGGTCGTTCTGACCGAAACCTGGGGCCTGCGTACGCTCGCCTACAAGATCCAGAAGAACCGCAAGGCCCATTATGTCATGCTGCGTCTTGACGCACCAGGCAGCGTTGTTCTGGAGCTCGAACGCCAGACCCGGATCAACGAAGATATCATCCGTTTCCTCACCATCCGCGTTGACGAGCATGAAGAAGGCCCGTCCGTGATGATGCGCAAACCCGAACGCGACCGCGAACGCAAACCGCGCCGCGACGACAATTAAGCCAGAGAAGGAGTTAAAACATGGGACGTCCATTTTTCCGTCGCCGCAAAAGCTGCCCCTTTTCCGGCAAGAACGCAAAGCCCATCGACTATAAAGACGTGAAGACGCTGCAGGGATTCATTTCCGAACGCGGCAAGATCGTACCAAGTCGTATCACCGCAGTTTCCGCCAAGAAGCAGCGCGAGCTTTCCAAAGCTATCAAACGCGCCCGCCATCTCGGCCTCCTGCCTTACCTCGTGAAATAGGAGCGAAACGATGGATATTATTTTGCTCGAACGCGTAGAAAATCTGGGAAGCATCGGTGACATCGTCACCGTGAAAAACGGCTATGCCCGCAATTTTCTGCTCCCCAACAAAAAGGCGTTGCGCGCCAACGAAGCCAACAAAAAGGTTTTCGAAGCCAATCGCCAGCAGATCGAAGCTGACAATGAAGCGAAGCGCAAGGAAGCCGAAGCGGCATCCGGCGGCATCGACGGCAAGCAGATCGTTCTGATCCGTGCATCGTCTGCCAGCGGCCAGCTTTACGGCTCCGTTTCGGTACGCGACATCGTCGAAGCCCTGACCGCTGACGGTGCCGTGGTCGAGAAGAGCATGGTCATTCTCGAGAAGCCGATCAAGACGCTCGGTGTTTTCGATGTCCGCATTCGTCTCCACCCGGAAGTCAGCGTCACGATCCAGGCCAATGTCGCTCGCTCTGACGACGAAGCCGATCTACAGAAAGACGGCATCGACGTCATCGCGCAGATGTTCGAAGAAGAGCAGGCCGAACTGGCTGCTGCTGCACTTTCGCCCGATAGCGAAGACGACGGCGAAGAAGCTGTCGCAGCCGATGGAGAGGCAGAAGCCGCTCCGAAAGCTGAAGACACAGCTGCAGAGGACGATTCCGAAACCAAGGAATAGTCTTTTCCCGCCTTTATTCGGAAAGCCCGGATCCGGCCCGTCGCTAGATGGTCGCCAGATCCGGGCTTTTTCTTTGCCGGCTGTGCCGGGCCGCGAGACGCGCGAGCAGCACGAAGACATTCTGGCCATCGCAGCGGCCCGGCATTAGCTCACGGCCAATATCTCATATTTTCTGGACAGCCGGAGCTGACTGCAGGGCCGCGGATCGCCTCCCGGCTCAATAGCCCATCAGACTCATGACTTCCTCACGGCTGCGCGCGTCCTCGAGGAAGCAACCCAGCAGGCGGCTGGTGGTCATCGAGACACCCGGCGTGCGCACGCCCCGTGCGGTCATGCAGCTGTGGCTGGCTTCGATCACCACGGCCACGCCGTCGGGTTTCAGATTTTCCCAGATACATTCGGCGACTTCAGCGGTCAGCCGTTCCTGCACCTGTAGCCGCCTTGCGAATCCGTGGAGCACACGGGCGAGCTTGGAGATGCCGACGACCTTGTCGGTCGGCATATAAGCGATGCTGGCCTTGCCGATGATCGGCGCCATATGATGTTCGCAATGCGAGTGGAACGGAATGTCTTTCAGCAGCACCAGTTCGTCATAGCCGCCGACCTCCTCGAAGGTCCGCGCAAGGTGCATGGCGGGGTTCTCGGCATAGCCTTCGCAATATTCCTTCCAGGCCCGCGCCACGCGCTTGGGCGTGTCGATCAGGCCCTCGCGCTCCGGGTCCTCGCCGGACCAGCGCAACAGCGTGCGCACCGCTTCCTGGACCTCGTCGGGTACCGGAATTTTCTGGGCTTCGCGCTCGGCGAGCGCGTCTTCGATAGAAAGGGAATGGTCGGCCAAATCAGGTCCTTCGGTTCAACTATTTTGATGCCGACGAACTACGCCAGCAGCGCCTCGTGCGCAAGTGCACCTTGGGGCATGATCCGGCAGAAAGGAAGGTGGTGCGCCCAGAGAGATTCGAACTCCCGACCCCTTGATTCGTAGTCAAGTACTCTATCCAGCTGAGCTATGGGCGCTAACCAGATGGTGCAGATAGGGGGTGAATAACCCGCTGGCAACCCATAATTTGCCCTTCTGCCCAACATTCTGAACATTCCTGACGCATCCATGCTCCGCACCGGATCCGGAGCCCTGGAGGCAAGAGATATCTGCCTGGCAAGCGGCTCCGCATCAGGTGCGGAGCTCATCATGTCATTTCTGCGACAGGGCCGCCTGCGCCGCGGCCAGCCGTGCGATCGGCACCCGGTACGGCGACGCGCTGACATAATCGAGACCGGTCTTCTCGCAGAAAGCGATCGAAGCCGGATCACCGCCATGCTCACCGCAGATGCCGAGCTTGATCGCGGAGCGCGTTGCCCTGCCCCGTTCGGCCGCAATTTCGATCAGCTGGCCGACGCCCTCGATATCGAGACTGACAAACGGATCGCGCGGAAAAATGCCCTTGTCGACATATTGGGTCAGGAAGCGGCCCGCATCGTCGCGGGAAACGCCCAATGTGGTCTGGGTGAGGTCATTGGTACCAAAACTGAAAACTGGCCATGTTCAGCGATTTCACCGGCCATCAGCGCCGCGCGCGGCAGCTCGATCATCGTACCGACGAGATATTCGATCTCGCGGCCCTTTTCGGCAAAGACTTCCTTGGCCATGCGATCGACGACATCCTTCATCAGTTCCAGCTCGCGCGCAGTGGCGACGAGCGGGATCATGACTTCGGGGATCGGCGCTTCGCCGCTGGCTTCGGCGACTTCGCAAGCCGCCTCGAAGATCGCCCGCGCCTGCATTTCGTAGATTTCGGGATAGGTGACGCCAAGACGGCAGCCACGGTGGCCGAGCATCGGGTTGAACTCGTGCAGTTCGCTCGCCCGCTGCTTCAGCGTCTCGACGCCGACGTCGGCGGCTTTCGCCACCTCCTCGAACTCCGACTGGTGATGCGGCAGAAACTCGTGCAGCGGCGGATCGAGCAGGCGGATGGTCACCGGCAGGCCGACCATGACCTCGAATATCTGGCGGAAGTCGTCGCGCTGTTCGGGCAGCAGTTTCGCCAGCGCCGCGCGGCGGCCCTTTTCGTCGGGCGCCAGAATCATCTGGCGAACCGAAGTGATCCGCGCCGCGTCGAAGAACATATGTTCCGTGCGGCACAGGCCGATGCCCTCGGCGCCGAAGTCGCGGGCGACCTGACAATCGAGCGGGGTTTCCGCATTGGTACGGACGCCAAGACGGCGGACCTTGTCGGCCCAGACCATCAGGACGCCAAAATCGCCGACCAGTTCGGGCTGGATCGTATCGACACGACCGGCCATGACTTGGCCATTGCTGCCGTCGATGGTCAGCAGATCGCCTTCCTTGAGCTCGCGGTCGCCGACCTTCATGACCTTGGTTTCATTGTTGATCGAAACCGTGCCCGCGCCGGAAACACAGGGTCTTCCCATGCCTCTGGCGACCACGGCGGCATGTGACGTCATGCCGCCACGCGCCGTCAATATGCCCTTGGCCGCATGCATGCCGTGAATATCCTCGGGCGAGGTTTCCACCCGCACCAATATGACATCGTCGCCCATTTCGGTGCGCCGTTCGGCGGTGTCGCTGTCGAATACAATCAGGCCGCTGGCCGCGCCGGGAGAGGCCGGCAGACCGGTGGTCAGCACATCGCGCGTAGCTTCGGGGTCGAGCGTCGGGTGGAGCAGCTGGTCGAGCGCCATCGGATCGACGCGCATCACCGCTTCTTCCTCGCTGATCAGGCCGTCATGCGCCATGTCGACCGCGATCTTCAGCGCCGCCTTGGCGGTGCGCTTGCCCGAGCGGGTCTGCAGCATCCACAATTTGCCGCGCTCGACGGTGAATTCGATATCCTGCATGTCGCGATAATGGCGCTCGAGCAGATCGAAGACGTCGGTCAGTTCCTTGTAGGTTTCCGGCATCGCCTCTTCCATCGACAGCGGCTTGGCACCCGCCTGCTCGCGCGCGGCCTTCGACAGATATTGCGGGGTACGGATACCGGCGACGACATCCTCGCCCTGTGCGTTGATCAGCCATTCGCCGTAATAAGCGCTCTCGCCGGTCGCCGGGTTGCGGGTGAAGGCGACGCCGGTCGCGCTGGTCTCGCCCATATTGCCGAAGACCATCGCCTGGACGTTGACCGCGGTGCCCCATTCGCCGGGAATGTCGTTGAGCCGGCGGTAAACCTTGGCCCGCTCGGCCTGCCAGCTGCCGAACACGGCGCTGACCGCGCCCCATAGCTGGTCGTTCACATCCTGCGGGAAAGGCTTACCCCAGAGCTTCTCGACCAGATCCTTATATTCGGCGACCAGCGCCTTCCAATGCTCAGACTCCATCTCGGTATCAGTGAAGAAGCCATTGTCTTCCTTGATGATTTCAAGCGCTTCTTCAAAAGCATCATGGTCGAGTTCAAGCACCACATCGGAATACATCTGGATGAAGCGGCGATAGCTGTCCCAGGCAAAACGTTCGTCACCGGAGGTCTTGGCCAGACCTTCGACAGTGTCATCGTTCAGACCGAGGTTGAGCACGGTGTCCATCATGCCGGGCATCGAGGCGCGGGCGCGGAGCGGACAGAAACCAGCAGCGGATCGGCCGCATCGCCGAAGGACTTGCCGGTTACGGATTCGATATGGGCCACGCCCTGCGCAACTTCGTCCCGGACGCTGTCCGGATATTGGCCGCCCTCGGCATAGTAGCGCGTGCACATTTCGGTGGAGATGGTGAAACCGGGAGGAACCGGCAGACCGATATTGGCCATTTCGGCGAGATTGGCACCCTTGCCACCCAGCAGGTTGCGGGCTTCTGTCTTGTCAGACGGCGCACCATCCGCATCCATGCCGCCACCGAAACGATATACATATTGGGTCATTCTTGCTTTCAACTCCATATGTTAGCCCCTCCTCTTCAGAGGAAGGGTCGGGGTGGTGCCGTGCCACCAGAATATTCGCGAAGCGGCATCGCACCACTTCCCTCAAATTCCACCCCTATATCCCCTTCTCCGAAGAGCAGGGGCTTTTCGTTCATTTCCTAACCGGAAAAACCTCGCCGTCGAACTTTACAAACTTTACACTGTTATGAATCAAATATCTTCTAGCCCTCGATCTGTGAGAAATCAGCGACTTGGTGGACGGCATTGCGAAAGCGTGCCAGCAGGGCAAGCCGGGCTTTGCGTTTCGCTTCATCGTCATCGTTCACGGTCACATCCTCGAAAAACTGGTCAATCGGTCCGCGCAATGCCGCCAGCGCGGTCATCGCGGTCTCGAACTGCTCTGCCTCGATCGCCGCGGTCACTTCCGGCTGCGCCGCGTCGAGCGCGTCGATCAGGGCCTTTTCCGCTTTTTCGGGCGTGTAGGAAAGCGGTTTTGCGGACATTTCGTCATCCTGAACTTGTTTCAGGACCTCGGGAGATCCTGAAACAAGTTCAGGATGACGAGTGTCGGATTCAGGATGACGAGTGTTGGATGCACCGCCCGGCGCCTCTTTCTTCAATATATTCGAAGCCCGCTTGTAACCGGCGAGCAGGTTCACACCATCCGTAGTTTCCACAAAAGCCTGCAACGCCTTAACCCGGGCGAGCAAGCGCACCAGATCGTCTTCGCCACCGAGCGCGAACACCGCGTCGATCAGGTCATGACGGACACCCGCTTCGCGTTGCTGGACTTTGAGGCGGTCGGCCCAGAAGGAAAGAAGCTGTGGCAGACCATTGTCGAGCGCCCGCTGCGCAAATTGCGTCCGCCAATATATCATTACGGGAGAACCGATGATCTGCGCCGGCTTTTCCAACTCTCCATCATCATCCTTAGTTAGAAACAACGTTTTCCAAGGTTCACCAGAAAAACTGCCTGAATCGTAGTCGGATTGATTTTTCGCCTGTTCCAAATAGATTTTAGTAGCTTGATTCATCAAATCGGAGAAATTGAACCTCAATTCAGTTGTAATGGTCAGCGATTGGATTGAGATGATGGCTCTACGCAAAGCGAATGGGTCTTTCGACCCGGTGGGCATCTCATCCGCCAGAAAAACCCAACCAAAGTATCCAACTTATCAGCCAAGCTCACCCAAACCGTCACCGGATCGGTCGGCACATCATCGCCCTGCCCGACCGGCTTGTAATGATCTCTGATCGCGTGTGAGACTTCTACCGGAAGCCTTTCTTTCTCTGCATAATAGCCGCCCATCAAGCCTTGCAGCTCGGGGAACTCGCCGACCATTTCGGTTACGAGATCGGCTTTGCAGAGACGTGCGGCCTGCTTGGTCTGTTCCGGGTTGGCACGGAGTAACCCAGTCCCTTCTAAAGACGCCAACCACTCAGCCAGCTTGGCCACACGCTCTACCTTGTCGGCAACCGTTCCCAGTTTCTCGTGGAAAACAATGTTGCTCAATTTCTTTGCATGATCCTCCAGCCTGGTCTTCTGGTCAAGTTCCCAGAAGAATTTGGCGTCGGAGAGCCGTGCTGCGAGGACTTTTTCATTCCCCGCGATAATTGCCTTGCCGCCATCACTGGCGTCGATATTCGCCGTGCAGACGAAATTGGGCGCCAGGTTCCCCTCCCGCTTGCGGGAGG
>NZ_PYIA01000108.1:0-1855 GCF_013265645.1 Sphingopyxis sp. BSNA05
AGGGACGACGGAGTTAGTCCCTCCCTTTCTTAAGGAGGGGTGGGTGGTGTCTCTCGTCGAAGATCGCTCGAAATTGCAATCCTATCTTCTTCGTTGCATTTCGCTAGCGCGAGCGATGCTGATGCATCGCCACCACCCCACCCCCTCCTCTAAAGAGGAGGGGCTAATCCTGCTTCCTGTACACCAAAGATATATTATTAGCCGGCATCTCGATCAGGCTCTCACGAACGAAGCCGTTGCGCACCGCCAGCGCATCCATGTCGGCGACATCGCGCAGGCCCCAGCGCAGATTGCGGCTTTTGAGGCTGCGTTCGAAAGCCAGATTGCCCGGCGCGGTTTCAACCTCCGCGCGCAGATAGGGACCGTAGAGATAGAAAGGCGCCCCCGGAGCGAGCAGTTTGCCGGCCTTTGCAAACAGGCCGATGCTCGATTCCCACGGGCTGATATGGACCATGTTGATGCACAGGATCGCTGCTATGTCCTCTACGTTCCATTGCGTAGCCTGCGCATCGAGCTGGAGCGGCGGCAGGATATTGGCTACGCCTTCCCGCTTCGTCCAGGCGGCGATGGAATCGCAACAGGCCGGATCGGGGTCGCTGGGCTGGAAGGTCAAGCCGGGAAAGGTTCGCCCGAAATAGACGGCATGTTCGCCGGTGCCGCTGGCGATTTCCAATATAGTACCCTGATCGGGCAGGATATCGCGCAGGACCGCAACGATCGCATCGCGGTTGCGCAGCGTCGCCGGGGCGTGGCGCTGTTCGCCCGCCCCCAATTCATCGATGGTCCAGGGTTTGGAATCGGTCATATCTTGCCTCCTGCATCAATCGGCTGCCGCCGCCAGATGGCCGCCAGAAAACTGCCGATCACGACATGATAGACGGCCGAAATCGCGGCCGGGACCGGCGCGAGCGCCGCCTGCATCGGGCTGGCAAATTGCGCGGCGAAGCTTGGCGTGGAGGCTAGGCTGGAGCCGAGACCACTGTTCTGCATGCCGACTTCGATGCTGATCGTCCGGCGTTCTGCCACGCCGAGCCCCATCGCCCTGGTTATCAGATAGCCGAGCCCGAAGCCAAAGACGTGGAGCAGGAATATCGCCAGCATCAGCACCCCGAAATGCGCCTCGATCAGCGCCTTGCTGTTGGCGATAATCCCGCCGATGATCAGCACGACGACAATCACCGAGACAAGCGGCGAGATCACGGCGATCTTCTCCGTCGCCCTAGGCAGGTAGCGGTTGAACAGCACGCCCGCGATCACCGGCAGCAGCACGATCGAGACCATGTTGATAAACAGGCTCCACTGGTCGATCGCGACATATTTGCCGGCGAGCCAGCCGGTCAGCAAAGGCGTCGCAATGACCGCGATCAGGGTCGAGGCCATGGTCATCGTCACCGACAGCGCCAGATTGGCATTGGCGAGATAGGCGACGACATTGGACGCGGTGCCGCCGGGGCAGCAGGCAACGAGGATCAGGCCGACCGCGAGACCGGTTTCCAGCCCGAATATCGTGGCGAGGAAAATCCCGGCCATCGGCATTACGGTAAATTGCAATATGACGCCGGTGGTGACGCATCGCGGGATTCTGGTGATCCGCTTGAAATCGTCGAACGACAGAGTGAGGCCCATGCCGAGCATCACCAGCCCCAGCATGACGCTGACCAAAGGCTGGCCAAGCGGACGAAAGCGGCCATCGACGACCCAGAGGAAATGTTCGGGCACGAACCATGCCCAGGCTGTCCCCAATACTGTCCACAGGGCAAAGAGGTTGGTCAGACGGTGGATCATGCTATTTTCCTCCCTGTCGCGAAGCGATGGGAGGTGGCAGCCGGTACGGCTGACGGAGGGGCTCACACTC
>NZ_PYIA01000109.1:0-59570 GCF_013265645.1 Sphingopyxis sp. BSNA05
CGCCCGAACCGGAGCCGCCAACCTGCACGTTCAGCGCGGGCACGCGGCTGACCACATCGGCAATTTCATTGACCTGATATTTTTCCAGCGTATCGCTGCCGATTGCAGTTACGGTTACTGGGACTTCCTGCAATGTTTCAGTCTGTTTGCGCGCGATAACCGTAATTACCGTAGACTCGTCGATCTCGTCGGAATCCTGAGCCAATGCCGGCGACGCGAGACCCGCACAGGCGGTCGCGGCGGCAGAACCCAGCAAAAGCGATCGGATCGCTCTGGATTTCAGGACGGATTTGTGGCGTAGCGGATATCTGGTCATTACTCTCTCCCAAAATGGTCCGACCTGATCCGTCGGTACCTTTCCAATTTTTGGCGGTTTTTCCGCCTTATTGTGGGATTATCTTAAGCCGCAGTTTCGGATCGCTCTGCTAGCCAATTTGATAGCAAATACGGAGAACTGTGTTTTTGCGCAACAATTGTACGTTTCACGCAGCCAAACGGCAACGGCCCTAGCGATAATGCTAACGATAATAGGGATTGCGTCGACCGGAAACTCCCCGCCTATAGGCGCCAGGAATTCAGAATCGGAGAAAAGAAAATGGCTCGCCTCAGTGGAAAAATTGCAATCGTAACTGGCGCCGGTTCCGGTCTCGGAAAGGCGATCAGTGAAACATTTGCCAAAGAAGGCGCGCAAGTCGTTCTGACCGATATTGATATCGAAGCCGCGACAAAAGTGGCGGACGCGATCGGTGCCAATGCCATCGCGCTGCAGCAGGATGTTGTCGATGAGGCGCGCTGGGACGTAATATTCGCGGCTACGGCCGACGCTTTCGGCGCGCCGCATATTCTGGTCAACAATGCCGGGCTGGTCATTCCCGGCACGATCGAGGATTGCTCGCTCGAACTGTTCCGCAAGCAGACGTCCGTCATGCTCGACGGCGTGTTCCTCGGGTGCCGCAGCGCGGTCCGGGCCATGAAATCCAACGACCAGCCCAGTTCGATCATCAACCTCAGTTCGATGGCGGCCTTGCAGGGCTATTCGCCCTTTGTCGCCTATAGCGCCGCCAAAGGTGGCGTGCGGTCGATGACCAAATCGGTGGCCCTGCATTGCAAGGAACAAGATTATCCGATCCGCTGCAACAGTCTCCACCCCGCCGGCATTGATACGCCGATGGTGCGTCAGGAAGCCGTTGGCGCTGGTGGCGGAGAAACGCCGGCAACCGGAATGATAAAGATCGGCGAGCTGGGCCACCCCAATGATGTTGCGGCTCTATGCGTCTATCTGGCGAGCGACGAATCCCGCTTCATGACCGCCGGCGAATATCCGGTCGACAACGGGGTGCTCTACAAGCCCGCCTGATATCAGGAGGCGGAGGCACGCATGGCTGCCGCCATCTGGTTCTGGAATTCCGCGAGATCGAAATAGTCACGCCATTTGGCGATCTTGCCGTCGCGCATTTCGAACGTGCCCATAACGCGGATGGCAATCCATTGCCCGTTGATCCGGAACTTGTCGGTCCGCTCGGTGAGAACGGTCTGACCCTCGGCAACGATATGGTGGACGATCCATTCCGCGCCGTCGGAGCCCATGCCCGAACCGTCAAAAAAGGCCTTCACCGCATCGATGCCGACACAGGGTTCCATCGGGATATTATGGTAGAAAATATCGTCCGCCATGGCCGCGTAGATCGCGTCATAATCCAGCCGGTTCCACGCATCGATAAAATCGAGCACCTGTTGCTTGCTGTCGGCCATGGCGAAATTCTCCCTTAGTCTTCCGGCGAAACGTCGAGGATCATCTTGCCCTGATTGGCCCCGGAGAAAAGTTTCATGAAGGCAGCGTAGCTGTTCTCAATTCCCTTATCGATATCTTCGTCATGCTTGATCTTGCCCTCGGCGAGCCATTTACCCATTTCGGCAATGCCTTCGGCGAAACGTGGCGGATAATCGCGGACCAGAAAGCCCTTGATCGTCGCCTGACGCGAGATCAGATACCAGAGATTGCGAATACCGACGGGTTCGGGGCTGTTATATTCGCTGATCAGGCCGCAGAGTACGACGCGGCCATATTCATTGATCGCGGTAATCCCGGCGTCAAGAATTTCACCGCCGACATTTTCCCAGATGATATCGACACCGTCTGGCGCTGCCGCCGCAATTTCCTTTTCGAGTTCGGCCTGGCTCTTGCCGCGATAATCGATGGCGGCATCGAAACCATAATCTTCGGTCAGGCGACGGCATTTGTCCGCGCCGCCAGCAATACCGATAACACGGCAGCCCTTGATCTTGCCGATCTGGCCAACCAGCGAACCAACCGCACCGGCCGCACCAGTCACCAGCAATGTGTCTCCTGCCTTGGGCTTGCCATCATCGATCATGCCGAAATAGGCGGTCATCCCGACCGCACCGAGTACCGACAGAAAATTGGTCGGAGACGGAACCAGCGAGGCATCGACTGGCGATGTGAAACCGCCGGCTTCCACCACCGAATATTCCTCCATCGCGCCAAGACCGACAACCCATTGTCCGACTGGAAAATCCGGGTTTTGGATTCGGCGACCCGACCGACGCTGCTGGCCGTGACCGCAGCGCCCAAAGCAATCGGCGGCATATAGCTTTCCGCATCGCTCATCCAGCCGCGCTGGGCCGGATCGAGGGAGATATAATGGTTGCGCACCAGAAACGAACCGTCGGACAGTTCCGGCAAGTCTTCTTCGACCAGCGCAAAATCGCTTTCCTTTGGCTCGCCTACCGGGCGACTGACAAGCGTGAATTTGCGGTTCTTGGTCATATATTATCCTTCGTTCGCGATTTTGTGGGATTTCTTGATTTTCTTGGCGAGCGACCATTTGTGGACTTCGGTCGGGCCGTCATAGACACGGAAGGCGCGCACTTCACGGAACACCTGTTCGACGACAGTATCCTTGCTGAGGCCGGTGCCGCCCATCACCTGGACGCAATTGTCGGCGATGCGGAACAAGGCTTCGGAAACGGCAACCTTTGCCATCGAGCTCTCGGTTGTTCCCAATGCACCGGTGTCGAGCACCGTGGCGCACCAGTCGATCATCAGTTCGGCCTGCTTCAGATCGATCTGGTTCTGGGCCAGCATGAAACCAACGCCTTCATGGTCGATAAGCGGCTTGCCAAAGGCCTGCCGTTTGCAGGCATAGTCGATGGCGATTTCCTGCGCCCGGTCGCAGCAGCCGAGCCAGCGCATACAATGGGTCAGGCGCGCCGGCGACAGACGCACTTGCGCATATTTGAAGCCTTCGCCGCTTTCGCCAAGCATCTGGTCGGCAGGAACGCGGAGATTGTCGATTTGCACCACAGAATGGCTGCCCGGCATCGAGCTGTCGATCGTGTCGAGTACGCGCTCGATCCTGATCGCAGGATCGGGAAGATCGACGAGGAACATGGTAGCCCCTTCGTCAGACTTCGCCATGATGATCCCGACCTTCGCGCCTTTGGCGCCGGTGATGAACGTCTTGCGACCATTGATCACCCAATGGTTGCCATCCGGCTTCGCGGTCGTCTGCATCATCATCGGGTCAGAACCCGCGCCATTTTCGCTGGCCGGTTCGGTCATGAAAAAGGCCGAGCGTTCCCGTCCGGACACGAGCGGCTCCAAGAACCGCTCCTTCTGCTCCGGCGAGGCGCATTTGCCGAGCAGATACATATTGCCTTCGTCCGGCGCGAACGTGTTTACCGCCAGCGGACCCAGTGGCGACAATCCGGACTTGCGCAGAACAAGCGCCGTTTCCAGATGCGTCAAATGGCTGCCATCCTCACGGATATGTGGTGTCAGAACGCCGGCCTCTTTGGCCAATGCCCGCATTTCCTGCACCAGACCGTCGGTCGGACCATGGTCCTCGCAACGCTCGTCTTTTTCAAAAGCAAAAATCTTGTCGCGAACGAATTTCTCAACCCGTTCAGCCATGTCATGCGCCTCGGCGCTAATATCTTTGGTCATCGAATCTCCTATCTTTGGAGAATCGTTACGGCAGATACGCCCGGCGCGCCATAGACTTGCGTATAGGCCGTTTTCGGATCGCCCGGCACCTGCCGCGCTCCCGCCGTTCCCCGCAATTGCACGACATTCTCGTAAACCTGGCGCAAGCCGGAAGCGCCGATTGGTTCGCCACAGGCGAGGCAACCACCATCAGTATTGATCGGCAATTCACCGGTGATATCGCTGCGTCCTTCGAGCAACCACTGTTCCTGATCGCCCGGCTTGCAGAAACCGTTTTCCGCCATATGCATGATTTCTGCGCCGGACTCCGTGTCCTGCAATTGCGCGATATCAATATCTTCAGGGCCCATGCCGGCCTGTTCGAAAGCAGCCTTGGAAGCGATTTCGGTCGCGGTGCCGCCACGCTCGTTGTCGATCGATGCGGCAAATACTTCGAACGAACCCGGAGGCCTGGTCCGCATCACCGAAGACTTCAGGCGAATGATCGGCACGCCTAGTTCCCGCGCCTTTTTCTCGCTCGCGAGAATGAGCGCCACGGCGCCTTCGGCCGGTGAACAGAACATATATTTGGTCAGCGGATCGCAGATCATCGGCGCGTTCATGATCGTGTCGAGGTCCACTTCGCTGCGTCGCCATGCGTGATCGGTTTTCACACCGTTGCGGAACGCCTTTTCGGCGACCCGCCCCAGCGTTTCACGGCTGATATTATGCTCGTGCAGATAGCGCATGATCTTCGCGCCGAAAAACTGGACGGTCAGCATATAGCCGGCTTCACCATACCAGTTTGGCAGTCCGTAAGCCGACGGATCAGCGTTGAAAGCACCGCGCGGATGTTTGTCGAATCCGACCGCCATGCCCATTTCATATTCACCCGACTTGATCGCGCTGACCGCTGCATTGAGCGCCGATCCGCCGGTTGCGCAGCCATTGGAGACATTGATGAACTGGATGCCGGTCAGGCCCAGCTGCGACACCATATTGTCCGCGCTGCCCGAAGCCGCCGAGCCGCCAAAAGCGAACTCCACATCTTTCCATTCGATGCCGCTGTCGGCCAGCGCCTGCCGTACGGCGAAAATGCCCTGGTCCATGCCATCGCGCCCTTCGGTCCGGCCGAACGGGTGAATGCCTGCTCCTACGATGCAAACGTCTGACATGATTATTCTCCCTGGACAGGTTTGAAGGCATGGATGAGCTTCTGCTCTTCGGGCGGCGCTTCAGGATCCAGCGGGATCACCGTAAACTCGACCTCCATGCCGATTTGGACATCATCCGGATCAACACCGGTCAATCGCGATTCCACCATCGTCTGGCCCGGCAGGCTGACATAGGCGACCACATAGGGTTTGAATTTCTCCGGATCGGTCGGTCCGATATAGGGCGGTTTGGGCGGAAATCGCTGGACCGTATAGGTCCAGACGGTTCCGCCCGTACCGAGCGCCACCGGCTCGATATTGTCATCGGGAGTCAACGGCAGCGGAAAGAATATCTGACCGGTTTCCCTGTTGCGCGCGCCCAATAGCGCGCTCATGTCATCGGTAAACAGATTGTCAGCAATCGGTTGTGCACTCACGAAGATCTCTCCTTTTATGCGAGTCCTATACGGGGGAAAGCGGGCGGCAAATAACTGCCAAAACGGCTAGGATAGACCAGTATCAATAGCCCGGATGTACCGCCAGCATGCCGCCATCGACCAGCAGGTCGCTACCGGTGACGAAGCTGCTGTCATCGCTGGCCAGATATACCGCGGCAGCGGCCAGATCACTGCCCTGCCCGATCCGGTTCAACGGCGACATGGCGGCCGCCATTTCGACCATCCCGGGAACGCTTTTGGCGGCCGTGTCGATAATGCCCGTATGGGTCGCACCGGGCACGAGATTGTTGCAGCGGATATTCAATCCCGCTTGCGCGCAATGGACCGCCACCGATTTGGACAACATGCGCACTGCGCTTTTGGAAGCCGTGTATGTCACATCACTGGGGAGAGCCGCGAAAGCGCTGGTCGATGCGATGTTGATAATCGAACCACAGGAGCCGCCGGGATTGGCTTTCATCGCGGCAATCGCCTTCTGGCAACCGAGCATCACCCCGGTCAGGTTGATGCCGAGCAAATGGTGCCAGCATTCGAGATCGACATCCTCGATAGTCTTGCCGATCACGATTCCGGCATTGTTGACCAAGATATCAAGCCGGCCAAATTCACCGAGCGCCTTTTCCATCACCCGGTCCCAGGATTTCGCGTCGGCAACGTCCTGCACCATGAACAAGGCGCCCGCTTCCTCCGCAACCGACTGGCCGAGGGCCTCCTGTACGTCGGTAGACAGCACTTTGGCGCCTTCCCGGACAAAGCGCTCGACCGTCGCGGCTCCGATACCGGACGCTCCCCCGGTGACGATGGCAACCTTCCCCTCCAATTGACCCGACATATTCTTCTCCCTATCAAATTCAGCAGAGGCTTATCCTGCCCCGGCGCTCTAGTTCCCGCTATCTACAATGCGAAAGGATGCATGATGCTCACTCCGGAATATATGAAGCAAATTGTCGACCAGTATCTGGCCGCGATCAACGATGGCGACATGCACGCGGTCATGGAAATCTATGCCGATGACGCTGCGGTCGAGGATCCGGCCGGCACAGAGCCCAAGCGTGGCGACGATATCCTGCAATTTTACACCAATGCCTTTTCCGGCGGCGCGAAAGTGGAACTGACCGGCCCCGTGCGCATTTCGGCAAAAGCAGCGGCCTTTCCGTTCCGCGCCGAGATCAACCAGGAAGGCGGAGCGGTTCTGGTCGTGGAAGTCATCGATATTTTCGAGTATAACCCGGACGGCAAAGTCGACAAGATGACTGCGCATTTTGGACCTGCCAATGTTACGGTGAAGACCGCCTAGACCTCTCCAGAATCGATCAAAAACCGGAATTTTTGCCCAGCGGTCACTGTGGAAACCAGCATCGCCAAACATCTGTTGGGCGACATGGACCCGCTTGAAATACAGCCCGACGTCATATTCGTCGGTCACGCCGATCCCGCCATGCATCTGGATGGCCTCCTTGGTCGCCAGCTGGGCGACCTGACCGGTCTTGGCCTTGGCCAGCGAACAGGTCATGCCGGCATTGTCGAAATCCGCATCAAGATCCTTGAGTGATTTGAGCACCGCCGATTTCATCATTTCAATCTCGGTTGCCAGATGGGCGGCCCGATGCTGCAACCCCTGGAAAGAGCCGATTTTCTGGCCGAATTGCTCGCGTTCCTTGAGATAGTCGGTAGTCACCCCGAAAACCTGCTGGGCCGAACCGGACATTTCCGCGCTCAGCACGGCACGCCGGCCGACAATATACCCTCGAGCGCGCCATAGCCGCCATCCAGTTCGCCCAAAATGTCGTCCCCGGTAACCTCGAGGCCGTCGATCGAAATATTGGCAGCGTTGCGACTATCCACCATCGGCGTATATTCGCGCGTGATTTCCGGCGCATTGGCGTCCACGAGAAACAGCGTGATGCCTTGCGGATCGCCCTGCTCTCCCGAAGTACGGGCCGCGATGATCAGCTTGTCGGCCACATGGCCATCGGCAACAAAAGTCTTGGCCCCGGAGAGAGTGAAGCCGTTGCCCGACGGCTTGGCGGAAAAGCAATCCGGCTGGGATTGTGCCGCGGGCCCTCGTCCACGGCCAGCGCATAGAGCTTTTCACCGCTGCTGATCGCCGCCAGATTTTCCTCTTTCTGTTTCTCCGTCCCATATTGCTGGATCGCCGTAGCGCCCAGAACGGATGTGGAGAAAAAAGGCGAGGCGGTCAGATTGCGGCCCATCTGTTCGGCCAGCACCCCGGCACCGACATAGCCGAAGCCGCTGCCGCCATGTTCTTCTTCGACGATGATTCCGGCCCAGCCCATCTCCGCCATCTCGGACCATAGTTCCCGGCAGAAACCGTCCGCAGGCTTGTTGTCGCGTACCTTGCGGAAGGCGGACACGGGCGCTTTCTCGGCCAGAAAACCGTTTGCTGCATCCTGCAGCATTTCTTGTTCTTCGCTCAGTATCAACGGCATGACAAATTCGCCCTATTGGCTCGGCAATCCCAAGACGCGCTTGGAAATGATGTTAAATTGAACTTCGGTGGTACCGCCGAGGATCGAATAGGCCCGGTTATAGAGCCAGTTATTGGCCAGACTGCCATATTCAATGCCATCTTCACCGATGGTGGCCGCAGTCGTGCCTTCTATGTCCATACGCAATTCGGTACCGCGCTTCGTGAGTTCCGAGGCAGCATATTTGAGCATCGAGGATTTCGCGCCCAGACCATTGCCGGCATTGGCTTCGTCCGTGAGCCGCTCGACCGTCAGATTATAGGCCCAATTGTCCAGCTCCGCCTGCGCGATGCTCTGGCGCAATGCGGGATCGTCCAGACGACCGGAAGCATCGAGACCGATTTTCTCGGCTGCATATTTGCCCAGGCTCTCCGGCCCGCTGGTGCCGCGCAGGGCGACATCGTACCGAGCATGCCGCGCTCGTGCACCAGCAGATTCTTCGCCACATCCCAGCCGCGATTGACCTCGCCGACAACAGAGGCATTATTCTCGCCATAGCTTTTCGGCACTTTGACATTGTCGAAAAATGTCTCGCAAAAGGGCGAATGGCCGGAAATGAGGACGATGGGCTTCACGCTGATCCCCTCGCTCGCCATGTCCATGAGGATGAAGGTGATGCCCTTGTGCTTGGGCGCATCGAAATTGGTCCGCACCAGACAGAATATCCAGTCGGAAATATCGGCGTTTGAGGTCCAGATCTTCTGGCCGTTGATCAGCCAGTGATCACCCTTGTCCTCGCATTTGGTCTTGAGCGACGCGAGATCCGAACCGGCCCCCGGCTCTGAATAGCCCTGGCACCAGCGGATTTCGCCGCGCGCAATCGCGGTTAGGTGCTGCGCCTTCTGTTCGTGGGTACCATAAGCCAGCAAAGCGGGGCCGAGCATTGAGATACCGAAATTGCTCAGCGGCTTGCGGGCATCGATAGCCTGCCGCTCTTCATCCAGTATCTTGGCTTCGTCCACGGAAAGCCCGGCACCACCATATTCTTTGGGCCAGGTCGGTACCGTATAGCCTTTTGCCAAGGCCCGCTCGAACCAGACTTTCTGGGCTTCGGACTGGAATTCCCATTGCCGCCCACCCCAGCACTGGTTTTCGGCAGTAATATCCCCGTCGCGCATTTCCTCGGGACAGTTTTCCTGCAGCCATGCCCGCACTTCCGTGCGGAAATTTTCAAGATCGCTCATGACTTAACCTCTCGTGACAACCATGTCATATGTCAGCCGGCATGATGCGGGCACTGCGCATTTAGTTAGCGATATCATCCTAACCATCAGTCCAGACGGAGCATTTGCTTGCCGAAATTCTGGCCCGCGAACAACCGCTTCAATGTGGCCGGAATATTGTCAAAGCCTTCCTGGATATCTTCTTTGAAGGTTATTCTGCCTTCCTTGATCCACTGCCGCATGCGCTTTTGCGCTTCGGGAAATTCACTTGCATAGTCGGATACAATAAAGCCCGACATGCTGGCCCGCTTGAAGATCAGGTTGAAGTAATTTTCAGGACCGGCCGGCATGTCGCCCTGTTCGTAACGGGAGATACCACCGCAGATCGCAACGCGGGCATGCATGGCAATATGGGCCAGCGCGTCGTTCAGGATCTTGCCGCCGACATTGTCATAAAAGACATTGATCGACTGGGCGCAATGCTCCTTCAGCTTCGCCCGGACATCGTCATTCTTATAGTCGATGGCCACATCATAGCCAACTTCGTCGGTCAGCCATTTGCATTTCTCTTCACCGCCAGCGATGCCAATGGTGCGGCAGCCGGCAATTTTGGCAATCTGCCCGACCATCGAGCCGGTCGCGCCAGCCGCGCCGGACACGACAACCATATCACCGGGCTGGGGCCGGCCGTGCTTCAGCAGGCCAAAATAGGCGGTCATGCCGGTCGTGCCGAGCGCACCCAGGTTGGCCGCAAGAAGATCGTCATCGGGAATCTTGCACAATTCACCGCCGGGCACATGCGCATAATCCTGCCAGCGCAGCATTCCCATCACCTTGTCGCCAGCCGAATAGCCGGGATGACGTGATTCGATGACGGTGCCGATGCCGGACCCGCGCATAACCTCGCCGATCTCTGTCGGCGCAACATAGCCGCCAATATTCTCCATCCAGCCTTTTTGCGCCGGATCGAATCCCAATATCTCGTTTTTCACCAGCACATGGCCTTCGGCGCATTCCGGAACCTCGGTGACGACCTTTTTGAAATCATCGTCCACCAGCCCGCGCCCCTTGGGACGTCCGTTGATCAGCCATTGCCTGTTGTCGGTCATTTTTCTCTCCATTGGAAGACTTGAAATCTTGTTAGACGGATTTCTTCGCTCAACCGAACTGCCAGCTTTGATAGCTGATCGATTAAAACAGCGGTCACGCGCCGTTGGCGGAAATATTTTCCGCGCATGACCGGCGCTTTTCCCCCATAGTACCGGACAGAGATCGTCCGGTCCGGAGCTCGCCTGTTCGCGGCTCACTCCCTATAACAATAGTGGCGGGTCGGGCCGCTCGCGCTATGAAGTTTTTAAGGAAAGCGCCCCCTCCAGAGGGCCGCATTACAAAGGAGCAAAGCCTTGGCCAATAGTGACATGGCGGACAAAGACGTCCTCATCGATATTTTCACCCGCGCCGACCTGATCATGCAGTCGGATATCAAATTCCGTCAGATGATCGGAGCGGGTCAACTGCAAATCGTCTATTATCCTGTGCGCGGACAGGAAGTTGTCTCGTCGGCAATGATGGCCGCGGTGAACAAGGAAGATTATCTGGTTACGATCTATCGCGGCCTGCACGACCAGCTCGCCAAGGGCATCCCCTCGAAAGACCTATGGGCCGAATTCGCCGGCAAGATGGCAGGCACTTGCAAGGGCAAGGGCGGGCCGATGCACATCACCCATCCCGAAACCGGAGTGATGGTGACCACCGGCATCGTCGGGTCCGGCATTCCTATTGCCAACGGCCTCGCGCTAGCCAGCCAGCTGGACAAGGACGGCAAGGTCACGGTCTGCTGCTTCGGTGATGGCGCGACCAATATTGGTGCCTTTCACGAGGGACTGAACATGGCGCAGATCTGGCAGCTGCCCGTCATTTTCCTGTGCCAGAACAATCTCTACTCTGAACATACGCCGATGGCATTTGCGACCAGCTCGGATTCGATCAAGCAGCGCGGCGAAGGCCTGGGCATGCGTTCGGTCCAAGTGAACGGCAATGATGCCAGCGCCATGTATGCTGCGGCGAAAGAAGCCGTCGAATATGCGCGGGCCGGCCATGGACCGACCCTGATCGAAGCGATGACCTTCCGCTTCCACGGCCATCTGCTCGGCGACACCAGCCATTATATTCCGAAAGAGGAAATGGAGCAGGCGAAGAAGGACGATCCGATGCCGATCCTGCGCCAGCAATTGCTCGACCTGCAGATCAGCGAAGCCGATATTGCAGCGATTGAGGCGAAAAATGCCGCAATCATCGAAGAAGCGTCACAATTTGCGCTGGATACACCTTATCCTCCGGGCGACGAATATCGCATCGATGTCCTCGACGTGGAGATTGCAGCATGAGCGATAAACCAAAAGACATCATGTTCGCCCAGGCCTGCAACATGGCCATGGCCAAAGCGATGGAAGATGATCCCAAAGTCATATTGATGGGCGAAGACATCGCCGACGAGCAAGGCGGCGGCGTGTTCAAGGTCACCCTCGGCCTGTCCGAGCGATTCGGCACCGACCGCGTGCGTTCCACCCCGATTTCCGAACAGGCCATTGTCGGCGCTGCAGTGGGCTCCGCGATGGTCGGCTACAAGCCGGTTGCGGAAATCATGCTGATGAACTTCATCACCGTTGCCATGGACCAGATCGTCAACCACGCGGCCAAGCTGCGGTTCATGTCGGGCGGGCAGACGACCGTCCCGCTGACCATCCGCACCACCACCGGTGCCGGTACCGGTCTTGGTGGCCAGCATAGCGATATGCTGGAAGCGTGGCTTGCGCACGTGCCCGGACTGAAAGTCGTCGCAGCCTCCAATCCGGCTGACGCTTATGGTCTGCTCTATTCCTCGATCATGGATCCCAATCCGGTGATCTTCATCGAGAATACGCCAGGCTATTTCGTCAAGGGCCCTGCCCCTGCACCGGACCACGTGGTACCGCTCGGCAAGGCATCGGTTCCTCGCGAAGGCACGGACATCACGCTGATCGGCTATGGCAGCAGCATCAGCCGCTGCCACGCCGCGGCAGAGAAGCTGGCGGAAGATGGCATCTCGTGCGAGATTGTCGACCTCCGCACGATCGCGCCATTTGACGAAGAAACCGTGCTGAAAAGCGTCGCCAAGACCAAGGCAGCGGTCGTCGTTCATGAAGCGGTCCGGAATTTTGGTGTGGGTGCCGAAATATCCTCGCGCATTCATGAAGAACTTTTCTCCGAACTGAAGGCGCCCGTGGGCCGCGTCGGCTCCGGCTATGCGCCTGTTCCTTTCTCTCCCGCGATCGAAAAGGCCTGGATGTTCAGCCAGGACGATATCGAACGCGAAGTGCACAAAATCTTAGGGTAAAATATAATGGCTACTGAAATTAGAATACCGAAACTCGGCTTCAGCATGGAATCCGGGATCCTCGCGGAATGGCTGGTCGAGGACGGAGCCGACGTCACGGCGGGTCAGGAAATCTACGCCCTGGAAAACGAAAAATCGACCCAGGAAGTCGAATCCCCTGCCAGCGGAAAGCTGAAGATTATCATCCAGGCCGACGGCGAGGAATATCCGGTTGGCGAACTGATCGGAACGATCGAATAGCAAAGGCCACAAGTCTCTACCCATCCTATCACTATCGTTAGGAATGTTTGGTTGACTACAAAACCAAACGACGCGACACACTGCGAATAATTATAAGCGTCGCAAGGAGTAGTGTTGGATGGCCGAGAATTTTATTGCCGAAATTCCCGAGATTGGACGGAAACGTTTTCGGGAAGATGTAGACAGTGTTACCATCACCAATCCGGCGGAAATTCGTCCCGCTGCGGAGGCGGTTAACAAAATCGCGCAATCCTATGGATTCCGGATTGCGGTTTCGGCGGATATTTCGTCCAAAGCGCATCTCGTCGATGCGGACGGCAATCTGATCAACAAGGATGTGTTCGGCTGGGTCGCCGAAGGCGAGCGCTGGTGGGAAGACACCCGTCTTGCGCTCAGCTCTCCCCTGCCCCGGGCCTGCCGTTACGAAAGCGAACCGATCTGGTGCAACGCCGAGGGCTTTCACGGACATTGGCCGAACGAATATCTCGACAAGATCGATCTCAAGGATTTCTACGCCCAGTCCCAGACTTCGAAATCGCACATCCTCATTCCCGTACATCTGCCGTTCGGGCAGATCGCTGCGGTCAGCTTCTCAACGCTTGAACATGGTATCACCGATCTCACCGAAGCCTATCGGCTCTATTCCGACTTTTTCGGCATCGTGACCGGCCGGTTCGTCACCGGCTATGTCCTCGCCATGCGCGAGAAACACCGCATGCCGGCCAATTGCATCCTGTCGAAGCGCGAAGCCGAATGCCTGCACTGGGCCGCGATCGGCAAGACTGACAAGGAAATCAGCATGATCCTGTCGCTCAGCCACGCGACGATCCGTTATCATGTGAACCGGGCCGGGCAGAAGCTGAACAGTGTCAATCGCGGACAGACGATATTCAAGGCCGGCCAGCTGGGCTATCTCGGCGCGACCGACTAGGGTCTATTTCCGCAATATCGCGAAGACCGCGGTCATCGTCATCAGCACCGCTTCGCCGCACACAATCTGGCCGCTGCAATAGGCGGTGCGCTTGCTGATCCTGTCTATCCGGGCATAGGCCTCTACCCAGTCACCGAGCTTTGCTCCGGCCAGATAATTTGTGTTGAGGTTCATTGTTGCCACCGGCAGCGCAGGCTTTTCGGCGCGGTGCACCTGATAGCTGAGCGCAACGTCCGCCAACGTACCCAGCACACCGCCGTGAGCGACCTTGATATGGTTGATATGTCCCTCGTTGATGCGGGTCGCGACAATGATGCCATCCTCACCCTGGCGCTCATAATATGGCCCGGCCATGTCAAGAAACGGGCTGGAAAATTTCGCTCGTTCAAAACCGGCCGGGATATTATCGGCAGAGAGACTATCCAAAGTCAGGCAGCCGCTCTTTTCGGGCTTTTCGGAGGTTCATCGGAATTCAGCCACAGGTTCAGCGTTTCGTGGAAGTGGCGGAGTTTCGATTCCTGATATTGCGCAAACAGGGAAACGCCATCCGGCTGGCTTTTCACGCCCTTTTGCATCGCCTTGTGATTGAGATAGTCCTGATTGAAAATCTTGTTCAGATAGCTGCCGAATTCCGTCGCCTGGGTATAGTCGTCATGCAGGTCCAGGAAGGTGCATTTTGCCGGCTCGGGACGTTCCGCGCCTTCGGGCAGGGCGACCATGAACATGACTTCATGCAGCGATTGCTCGGGATTGTCGCCATCGGGGCGGAACCGGTAGAAGATGGGATTGAAATCGGCCCAGGGGCTGATGTTAGGGAAGACGCTGTAGAAAATGGCGTCGACCAGATCGGCATCACTGATGTCGTCGACCATATCACCCCAGGTCGGGCGCATTTCCTCGCGCCGCGCCTGCGCCGCCTCATCCCGCAAGGCATGGGCAGAAACATCGCTATAGACCATCGGCATATCTTCTTCCGCGGCTGCAATCTTGCCGCCGATCCAGTTGCACATATGCGGATCGGCCGATGTCACATCGCCCTCGATATAATTGGCGTTCATGTCGAAAATGCCGCTCTTGCCGTTGGGCAGGGTCACTTTGACCCGGTCCTCTTCCAGCCGCTCGAACTTGTGCTTGCTGATCGGATGGATGAAGCTCTGGAACGCTTTTGCATCCGGAAAGGCGGTCGGATCGGGATTGACCAGATCGGTATGCGGGCTCGGCTGGCCGTGAGCAGACATGGCCCGGGAAAAATTATGCCAGACATCATATTTGCTGTTCGCGTCGGCGAAGGCCGGCATCAGTTCGGGATGGGTGCCGACCACATGATAGGATTCCATGAAGGCTTCCTGCGCGATCTTCCAGTTGCACGGCAACCGCTTGATCATGTGGGCCGCCTTGTAGCGCCGCTCAAACGGAATCTGGAAATGGCGATCGATATCGCCGAGGAAATCCTCCAGCGGCTCGCAATTCGGATCCGGATTGATGAAGACAAAACCGCCCCATTCACCGACGCTGACTTCCTTCAGACTGTGCGTTTCTTCGCTGACCGACGGGAAATCCCACTGGCAGGGCACTTCCTTGAGCTTGCCATTGAGCTCCCATGACCAGCCATGGAACGGGCAGCGCAGCGCCTTCTGGCCCTTTTTGTGATTGTCGCAGATCGCCCGGCCGCGATGCATGCAGCTGTTCGGAAAGGCCTTGATCTCGTCTTCGGAGACCCGGACCACCAGAAAGGAGAGCTCCGCAATATCATAGACGAATGTGTCACCGACATTCTTGATTTCATCCTTGTGGCAAGCCATCTGCCAGACGCGTTTCCAGAGCTTCTCGACTTCGCGGTCATGCTCTTCCTTGGACCAGTAGCGGCTGACCTCGACGGTGGTGACGCCCGGCTCCATGGGAGATTCTTCGAGGAACACAGCGGGAGGCGCAACTTTGTCGCCTTCCAGCAATTCGGTATAGGAAATGCCGTTCGACCGATTATGTCCGGTTAAAGTCTCAACCATCATCTTCTCCTGAAAACTAAACGTCTTTGTTTCGATCAAAATAACCTAAAGAGGCCGCTCGGCCACTAGTGAATCTGGCAGCATCGCCTGTTGTTTTTGAGAGGATAGCCCTCGGCGATTACCTGTGTATCTTTACATCATATAGAGACGGAAGCGAATCCGCCCCGAAGGAGAAATCTCACGTGAAGCTTTATTCAAGCCTTGGTCCCAATCCCCGATTCATCCGCATGTTCATCCTCGAGAAGGGGCTCGATGTCGAACGCGTCCATATCGACATTCTGACAGCGGAAAACCGGCAGCCGGAATTCGCGGACAAGAATATCCTCGGCACAACGCCGGTGCTCGAACTCGACAATGGCTTCATGCTGAGCGAGATCATGGCGATCGCCGAATATCTGGAAGAAACCCATCCCGAACCCGCGCTCATCGGGTCAACGCCGCAGGAGCGCGCCGAAGTGCGGATGTGGACCCGCCGGATCGATCTGGAAATCGCCGTTCCGATGACCCTCGGCTTCCGTGGCGGTGCCGGACGGCCGATGTTCGAACCGCGGATGGATGTCGTCGGCGCGGAAGGCGCAGCCGACCTGTCGCGTATGGCCGACAATAAATGGAAATGGCTCGACGGCCAGCTCGAGGGCAAGGACTATATCTGCCAGGACAAGTTCACCATGGCCGACCTCATCGCCTATTGCTTCATCCAGTTCGGCTATACCGTCGGCTGGGCGCTGCCCGAAGGCACGGACAATCTGGCGAAATTTGTCGATCGGATTGGCGAGCGCCCCTCCTCGACAGTCTGGCAGGACAGCGAATGAGCGAGAAACCGGCCTCTCTCGCCAAGCTCGGCACGATCATGCAGATCAGCTATGTGCCGGAGGATTATGATGCGGCGCTCGATTACTGGACGCAGAAAATGGGCGCCGGCCCGTTTTCCACACCGAGAAAGTCGAGGTGGAAAATGTCAAATATCGCGGCGAGCCGTCCGATATCCAGTTCTCCATGGCGATCGGCTATTGGGGTGATGTTCAGGTTGAGCTGATCCGCCCCAATAATGATGCGCCCTCCATGTTCAAGGACTGGCGCGAGAAAGGGCTTCAGGCGTCCAGCATCTGTGTCTGGTGGTTGACGATCTCGACCATGCCCGCGCGCTGACCGAAGAGGCCGGCGGCGAGGTCATCCAGGAAGTCAGCCTGCCCGGCGGTGTCGGCGGCGCTTTCTACGCTGACTATGGCGGCGGCCCCGGCACGATCATCGAATATCTGCAGATCCCGCAGGCCGGCCTCGACGGCTTTGCTGCGATGCGCCAGATGCATCTCGACTGGGATGGCCAGACAAACCCCGTGATAGGAAAAGAATAGATGAGCGAAGCGCCCGAACGCCGCCCCGACCAGAAACCGATCCAGTGCGTGCTGGTCGCTGCCGGCAAATATCATGATATTGACTACGCCCGTCTCGAGGTAATGAAACTGCTCGCCGAGGATGACCGCATCCGGGTCCGGGTGTTCGAGGATTATGAAAATCTCGAAGCGATCCAGAACGCAGATTTTCTGGTCAGCTATACCTGCGACCTGCAGCCCAGCGAGGCAGCCCAAAAGAATATTCAGGATTTCGTCAACGGCGGTGGCCGCTATTTCGCCCTGCACGGCACCAACGCGGTGCTGAAATTTCTGGACAATGGCTTGGTCGACGCGCCGGACGAAATGCCGGTCTTTGCCGACACGCTCGGCACGCGCTTTTTGAGCCACCCGCCGATTATTCCGTTCACCGTCGACAATGCCCAGCCCGATCATCCATTGGTCAAGGGTATCCCGAGCTTTGAAACCGTCGACGAGCAATATCTGGTCGAGACCCGCGCCGAACTCGATGTGTTGCTCGACACCGAATATAATGGCACCGACGACATCAGCGGCTTCGTCCACAGCGATATCAAGAAAAGCCGCCACCCGGTCTTCTATATCCGCCGGAGGGGCGAAGGCGCCGTGCTTTATCTGACCATGGGTCACTGCCGCGGCCATTATGATATGGAGCCGGTACTCGACTGGTGGCCGGAAGTGGACCGTTCCGGCTGGCAGCAGCCGATCATCTACGATCTGCTCCGGCGCGGCATCGGCTGGAGCTGCGAACCGGCCATAGCAAAATTCTAACCCCGATTTCACGAAACACAAAGGAGAAGACAATGGATTTAGGACTCAAGGGCAAGAAAGTCATTCTCACCGGCGGAAGCCGTGGCCTCGGGCGCGCTGCGCTGGAACATTTTGCAGCGGAAGGCGCTGATGTCGCCTTCTTCTCGCGCAATGCCGAGCAGGTCGCCACCGCGAAAAAGGAACTCGAAGCCCATGGCGGCAAGGTGTTCGCTGATGCGCTCGATATGACCGATCTCGACGGCTATGCCAAATGGCTGGAAAAAGCCGCAGGCGATCTCGGCGGCTGCGATATTTTCATCCACAATGTCAGCTCCTCCGGTGCCGGCGCGACCGGTGACTGGGAAGTCACCTTCAACACCGACATCCTCGGCGCGGTCAAGGCAATGGAAGTGCTCGAACCGCATCTGGAAAAATCCGATGACGGCAGCGTGATCTTCATGTCTTCTACCGCAGCCTTCGAAACCTTCGTCGCGCCACAGGCCTTCAACGCGATGAAAGCCGCGCTGATCACCTATGGCAGCCAGCTCAGCCAGGCGCTCGGCCCCAAGGGTATCCGCGTCAACATGGTCTCCCCCGGTCCGATCAAATTCCCGGGCGGCAACTGGTCCCAGATCGAAAAGGGCATGCCGGAATTTTACGAAGGCACGAAAGCCGGCTTTGCTCTCGGTGATTTCGGCACCGCCGATGATGTCGCCCGCGGCGTCGTCTTCCTCGCCAGCCCGGCATCCAGCTATACCACAGGCGCGCATCTGGTCATCGACGGCGGCTTTACCAAACGCGTCCAGTTCTAGAATTTACAAGCCTCCCCCTCCCGATCGAGGGGAGGCTTGATCTGCCTTTCGGGCGCCGTGTTCCGGTTTGTGCTCATCAACGCGAGTAATTTTCCAGCCAGCAGCCACAGTAAAAATGGATGCTCTCGCAATCCCCCCATGATTTTATGAGGCAAGCGATGCGAAGCGCATTATAGCTCGTGTCATGTCGACTTCTGCGCAAAACTCCACTCCGCCCCGGTCCCTTTGGACTGCCATGCCCTATCTTGCCCTGTTCGGGGGATGGCTTCCTTGGCGATAGGAACTTCCTTCGCAAAACAGCTGTTTCCACTGATTGGTGCGGAGGGCACATCCGCCCTGCGGGTCAGCCTGTCGGCTCTTATATTGATAGCCGTTTGGCGCCCTTGGCGTTTCAGGCTGAGCAAGGCTGATGCTGGCCGAATATTATTATACGGGCTCGTGCTGGGACTGATGAATCTTGCCTTCTATCTGTCACTGCGCACAATACCGCTTGGACCGGCTATCGCGATCGAATTTATCGGGCCATTGGCCCTGGCGTTAATACACGCCCGCCGCTGGATTCACTTTCTCTGGGTTGGCTGTGCTGTTGTCGGACTGGGCCTTCTGCTGCCCCTCCGCGGCGGCGTGCATGCACTGGATCCCGTCGGAGTGGCTTTCGCCGCAGCAGCAGGTCTGTTCTGGGCCCTGTATATTGTTTTCGGCAAGAGCCTGTCGCACATGCATGCAGGACAGTCCGTGGCACTGGGGATGAGCACCGCCGCTCTGGTCATCCTGCCCTTTGGCGTCATGAGCGCGGGTACAGCCTTGCTGTTGCCGTCGGTGCTGTTTGTCGGCCTGGGTGTCGCCCTGCTCTCCAGCGCTCTGCCTTATTCACTGGAGATGATTGCCCTGCGCCACATCCCGGAGCGGACCTTTGGCGTGATGCTATCTGCCGAACCGGCCCTGGGCGCGATTGCAGGCATGTTTCTTCTTCATGAACAACTCAGCGGCCTGCAATGGCTCGCCATCGGCTGCATCGTCATCGCCTCGATCGGCGCGCTTCTGACCACCGAATCGGACAATGCAATGATCACCCCAGGTGCCCCGGCATAGACGGCGGACCCGTCTGCCAAGACAGATATTCCAGCGGCCTCAAGCGGGCGCGAGCGCATAATCAAGAGCAGCGCAAACAGCCGTGACCTGCGCCTCGTTGCATATCTGCGGGGTGGCCCGCGGGCTATCCGGATAGACTTCGGTCGTTGTCCTGAACCGGGCATCGGTCATGGCACCGCACATGCCATATTCCGCTTGCGGATATTCGATCACGCCGTGAGCGACGACTGGCGAGCCAATAATCATTTCATTCTCATCCGGCGGAGCGATATGGGTTACCCGTTCGACCGCAGCGATGATTGCCTGCTGGAAGGCGGGTTGCGGGTTCGCGCTATCATCGACCAGATAGAATCCGTCCGGCACGGTATCCGGCTCATAGCTTTTGCCGTCTCGTGCCGCCAGCGCGGGACGAAACTCGGTCTCGTCGCTGTCGGTTGTTTCATGCAGGTCGATATGCAGAAGGAACGGCCCGGGCTGCGCAGCCACCAATGCCATCAGCGCGGCACACTCAGCCGCTTCGCTGCCTGTCTTGAAGTTGCGATTGGGATCCAGCGCGTTGTAATTCCAACGATTAACGCGCTCGTAGGCCCAGGGCTCACGCAAGGTGCGACAAGAAGATTGATCTTTCCGACATAGTCGGCTGCGCGCGTTTCCAGAAATTCAAGGGCGCCCATTATGCCACTCGTCTCATAGCCATGGACTCCGCCGGTCACGAACGCCGTGGGCAGAGCCGGGTCATGAGCACCGTTCCGCAGAGCGAAGAGTGGATAGATATCATCGGCGTAATCGAGTTGACCATATGTGACGATATCAAATTGGTCAGCCATTGCCTCGATCCGCGGCACAACGTCCTGAGCATACCGGCGCTGGACGGATTGACGTGCCCGCCATTGTTTCCGCTCATATTCGCCCCAAGCCTGGCCCGGAATTCCGATCGGATAAAAGGGATTGCTATTCATTGGGGTCTCGCTGGCCAGAGGCATGAATCATGGTTGGGAATCCATGCTGCCAATTCTAAACGAATTTCGAGCGAGTGCCAGCGCTGGAGTTCGCTTTCAGACCAATATAGACGCCGAAAGCAAGCGGATCATCTCCCGATCACTTGCCTTTCCCGATGAAAGCCCCAATCCGCTCGTGCATGTCCGGCCCATGGCCTTCGCTCTCCATCACTTCCCATTGCAGGCCGGCGTCGAGCGGGCCGCCGTCGGTTGCCTCCAGCAGCCGCTTGTTCGCTGCATGGGAAAATCCGGAATTGGCGACAATCTTGTTCGCCAATGCCTCGATCTCCGCGTCAAATTGCGCGAGCGGCACGGCATATTCGGCAAGGCCGATCCGCACCGCTTCGTCGGCGTCGATCATGTCGGCGGTGAACATCAGCCGTTTGGCGGTGGCAACGCCCACTCGCCGCGGCAATCGCTGGCTCATCCCCCACACCGGGGTCAGCGCCCATTTCGCATGGGTATCGCCAAAGCGCGCGCTATCCGCTGCGAGAATGAAATCCGCTGCCAAAGCCACTTCCAGAGCCCCGGTGTAGCAATGGCCGTGCACCGCCGCGATCACCGGCTTGGGCAGTTTTCAAGCATCCGCAAGGTTTCGGAATGCCAGCCGGCCGACGGCACCGCTTCGCCCTCGGCAATATCGCCGAGATCATGCCCGGCGGAAAAACATTTGCCCGCACCGCGGAGCACGACGCAACCGATGCTGTCATCTTTACGCAGGTCCTCGACATGGCCGCGCAGCTCCCGGAACATCGCCACGGTCAAAGCATTGAGCTTGTCGGGGCGATTGAGCGTCAACAGCGCCCAGCCATCCTGATCTTCACGCAGTACGAGATTCGTCATGGATTCACTCCCTTTGTCGGACTCCGTTCGTGCTGAGCTTGTCGAAGCACCTCTCGACGAGAAGTGCCCTTCGACAGGCTCAGGGCGAACGGTTTACTGGTCCCCGCCTGCTCGATCGGTCAGTTGACCGCCCGATCCTTGCCTTCCCAATAAGCGCCCGCAGATCCTTGCGCAAGATCTTGCCCGAGGGATTGCGCGGCAGGGCATCGATGAAATCGATCGACTTGGGACATTTATAGCCAGCGATCCGGTTCCGCGCATCGGCGATCAGTTCCGCTTCCGTCAGCGTCTCGCCCTTTTTGACAACCACACAGGCCTTCACCGCCTCGCCCCATTTTTCGTCAGGAACACCGATCACCGCAACGTCGGCAACCTTGGGATTGGCATAAAGCGCATTTTCGACTTCCGCCGGATAGACATTTTCGCCGCCGGAGATGATCATGTCCTTAAGCCGGTCCTGGATATAGAGATAACCGTCCTCGTCGAGATAGCCGGCATCGCCGGTACGCAGCCAGCCGTCGGCATCGATGGTCTCGGCGGTCGCTTCCGGACGGTTCCAGTAGCCCTTCATATTCTTGGCCGACCGGGTGGAAATCTCGCCAATCGTGCGCGGTGGCAATGTCTCTCCGGTTTCGGGGTCGATGATCTTGAGTTCGACTCCGGGCAGCGGCGTGCCGACCGAGCGCATCTTCTCATTGCCGTTGACATCATGGTCTTCGGGATTGAGCGTGGTGATTGTCCCTGACGTTTCGGTCATGCCATACATCTGGACAAAGCCGCAGCCGAGCACATCCATCGCCTGTTTCATCAGTTCGAGCGGAATCGGCGAGGCACCATAAGTAATATATTGCAGATCGGAAAAATCGACCTCCCTGGCGCGGGGGTGATTAAGCAATATCTGGATCGCCGCCGGCACCATGAAGATTTTCGAGATCGTATATTTCTCGATCAGGTCCAGCGCCTGGGTCGGGTCATATTCCGGCAGGACAACGGCGCTGCCGCCGGTGAACATCACGCCCAGTCCGGTGCCGGTTCCGCTGATATGGAAACAGGGCATGGCCAGCAGGGTAATCTCGCCCGGGATCGGTTTTTGCCAGTCCATCAGATCATCTTCGGAGATTCCCGAACTGCGCGAGGAGAAAATCGACCCGCTGGTCATGATCGCCCCCTTGGGGTGACCGGTCGTGCCCGAAGTATAGAGCTGCAGTGCGTCATCTTCCTCGGCGCAGGGCACCATCGGATCGATAGCGTCAAAACCGTCGCGCCATTCCGGGTAGCTGCCATATTCGCCCTCGGCCTTCTCGCTGCCCAGAATGAGCCGGACATGTTCGAGATCGGCGTCGATCTTGCGGACCAGATCGTCAAAACCGGGGCCGATGAACAGGATGCTGGCCTGGCAGTCATTGAGGATATAGGCCACTTCCGGCGGGGCTAGTCGCCAGTTGACCGGAACCATGACCGCACCCAGCTTCGCGGCGCCGACCAGAATCTCGAAATAGAGGTGACTGTTCTTGCCCATATAGGCGATCCGGTCGCCCTTGCCGACGCCTCTCGATTTCAGCGCCTGCGCCGCCCGGCTGCTGCCTTCGTCGAGCGCCGCATAGGTCATCTCATCGCCTTCATAGGTGAAAACGACGGAATCCGGCTGTTCCTGCGCGTGAAAACGCACCACATCGGCAACGGAAATAATATCTTCTTCGGTCATGCAACGGTCCTCTTGGCGCGATTCTGTGATCGGCTTTTCCATGGAATACATAGAGACGCCATGACATGATACAGCTAGCAGATTGACTAGCCGCAAAGCCCCCACTCCGGTGGCAAAAGCAATGCAAGCTGCTTTAGGGTAAATCCATGCGCAAACTGGCATTGCATCAGATCACTTTGATGGAGGGCGGGCCGGAGGGTCTGGTTCACTTTGCCGCCGAAGCCGGACTGGACGGGGTCTGCCTGTTCACCGCCACGCCGCGCGATGCAAATGGCCAGACCATGTTCCCGGTCGTTGATGCGGCGACCGCTTCATCCTTCAAGCGTCTGCTTCGCGATCATCAGATGAATCTCGTAAACGCAGAATATTTCCCGGTAATGGCGGCGCAGGATGTGGCGGACTATCTTCCCGCGATAGGTCTGGCCGCCGAACTGGGCGCCAGGCGGCTGGTAAGCCATATCCACGAAACCGATGCGCACCGTGCGGAAGACCAGCTTGCGAAATTATGCCTCCTGGCGCTCGACCACGGGATGGAGGTCGGTCTGGAGTTCACGGGATTTTCTGCTGGTTGCCACGGTCTGCAGGATGCCGTCGCGCTGCATGGCTGTGTGGACCGGCCCAATCTGAAAATCGCGATCGATGCACTCCATCTGTTTCGCACCGGCGGCGACCTTGCACAATTACAGGCCGTGGACCCGGCGATCATCGGCTATGCCCAGCTGTGCGACGGACCGGATTTCCGGCTGTCGGACGCCTATCTGGATGAAGCGATGAACCGGATGGTCCCCGGTGAGGGAATATTTCCACTGGCGGAACTGGTCGCCCTGCTGGGACCACAAGTTGATATCGACATCGAGGTACCGAATTTTGCCGGGCCAGCGGATTGCGATGCAGAGGTCTGGGCGCAACGCGCGGTCGACGGCTGTCGCAAATTGCTGGGCTAGGACGCCGGGGGTTGTGATACCTTCGGCACAGGCAGGTCCGACAGATCGAGCCAGTCATGTGCGGACTGGCCGTAGAAGCTGTCCAACACCGCGAAGGGCAGGCCGAAGGGTCGTCCCCAGCCACTGTTCCACATCGCAACCACGCCGGTCTTCGCCACCGGATCGAAAATCATCGTCGAACGAAAGCCGTCCACGGCGCCGCTATGCCCGACCAGTTGCCGGCCGGAATAGGTAAAGCTCCGCCAGCCGAGCCCGTAATGCGGATCACCCAATGCCCGGGCCAGATCGCCGCTATAGACGCGTCGGGTGCGGACCAGTGGTGCGTGGGCGAGCATCAGCGCCTTCTCCGACAGGACATCTTTATTCTCGCCCATCTGCGCGCGCATCCAGCGGGCCATATCGACGATATTGCTGCTCACACCGGCAGCTGCAGGCACCCGCCAGTAGGATTCCGACAGGGTCCGCACCTGATCACCGCGATGCGGCCGCGCCCAGCTTTTTGACCCGGTCAGGCCGGCCATGCCGAATTGCGCGCTTTTCATGCCAAGCGGCTCGAACAGTCTTTTCTGGACCGCGTCAGAATATAGGGTTCCCGCTGCCTGCCCCAATATCTCGGTCGCCGCATCAAAGGCGATATTCTGGTAGCTGTGACAGCTGCCCGGCACACATTGCAACGGCGCGTCGACAAGCTGCTTGCGGAGCAGCCCCGGATCCTGGCCGTCCTCCAGCTTGCTATCAAAGGCATTTTTTGTGAGACCGGTGCGGTGCGAGAGCAGTTGTGCCAGCGTGATTTGCGTTTCGGCATTTCCAGGCAGTTGCAGCGAAGAGTGCCAGCTGCTCAGCGGTGCGTCCAGATTGAGCCCGCCTTCTTCCGACAATTTGGCCGCAAGCGATCCCGCCACGCCTTTTGAAACCGAAGCCCAGCGGAATACCGTATCGGGCATCACCCGCTTGCCGCTTTCCTTGTCGGCCACGCCATATGTGCCGATGAAGCGGAGTTCGCCTTCCTCGACAATGGCGACCGCCAGCCCTGCCATTTCGGGTCGCGCCGCCAGCACGGTAAAATCGCGGTCGAGGCCACGATAATCAATTCTGCCGTGCCAGTCATCGGCGGCGACGGGTAGTTTTTTTCAGCTTCCGGCTGCGCCAGCAAGGGCAGTGGAAAACCCGTTCGCTGTTCGACCAGCGCGCGATAGCCATACCAGCCGACGAGCAGCAGAGCCGCCAGCCCGAACAGCAGCACCAGAGATTTTTTCACGTCCCGTAACTTATAATGCTATTTCATAGGCAGCGGTGGTTTTCGCGGCGACATCCTCGGCACTGACACCCGGAGCCAGTTCGATCAGCCGGAACGGGCTGTCATGGTCGGGCCGCTGGAACACACATAGATCGGTAATGATCATGTCGACGACATTGGTCCCGGTCAGCGGCAATGTGCATTCGGGAATGAACTTGGGACTGCCATCCTTTGCACAATGGTCCATCACGACGATGATCTTCTTCACACCCGCAACCAGGTCCATCGCGCCGCCCATGCCCTTGATCATCTTGCCGGGAATCATCCAGTTAGCGATATCACCATTTTCGGCAATTTCCATCGCGCCCAAAACGGTCAAATCAATATGGCCGCCGCGGATCATGGCAAAGCTGTCGGACGAACCGAAATAGCTTGAGGATGGCAGTTCGCTGATCGTCTGCTTGCCGGCGTTGATCAGGTCGGGATCGATCTCGTCCTCATAGGGAAAGGGTCCGATACCGAGCATCCCGTTCTCGCTCTGCAAGGTGACCTCCACGCCCGGCGGAATATGATTGGCGACCAGCGTTGGAATGCCGATGCCGAGATTCACATAATAGCCATCATGCAGTTCCTTTGCCGCCCGAGCGGCCATTTCATCGCGAGTCCAGGGCATAGTCATCCTTCTTTGTCATCTGGTTTGGCTACCATTTCCTTGGTCGCTTCCACAAGTGGGGGCGGCGTTAGAAACCAGCCGTTGTCGAACATATGATTGAGCGTAATGGCTCCGTCGGGCTCCAGCAAATAATCATAAAGCTCGTCGAAATCAGCACGGTTGTCGCCCGCAATGGCGACAATGCAATAGTTGCGTGCTGCATCCCAACGCCGAACCTGTTTGCGGTCTTCCCCGCCGCGGTCAAGGAAAAGAAAATCATCCGATTCGGAATGTGAAAAACCGGCTTCGTTGAGAATGGCGGAAATTCTCCCGGATGCAGCAACCGGATGATCGGACAGCCAAATCACGCTGATCTGGGCAAAATGCAGACGGTTGAGCGCTTCGACCAGACCATTTTGCCGGTAAAGCGTCTCGGCCTTCAGGAGCCCGGCAGCTGCTGGGCCATCGAGATCAATGAGCACGGCCAGTGGTTTGCCTTCGCAATCCATGGTTTCGGGCTGAAAAATATCCACGCGCGGAACCAGTACCACCGATTCCACGCCCTCTCCCGTTTCCAGTCTGGCCGATTGTTTCAGGGCATGAGCTGCAAAACTGGCATAAGGCGAAGCGCCCGGCACCAACGGCTGGAAATTTTGAGACTCCCGGTCAGCCGAGCCACTTTCCAGATCAAGCTCCGCAATTTCAAATGCGCCGCCCTGTCCGGCAGGGCCGTCAGCGGGCACCGGCAAACCTGCCGCGCTGTCGCCGTCGAGCCCGATCGTCACGGAGCCGACCGGCATTCCCAGACCAATCGCACCGGATGCAACCAGCTCCTGCTTCGCCCGGCCGCGATCGATCTCGTTTTTGCCAATCGTCCCCAGAGCGGCCAGCGGCAGCAGCGCTGCGACGCAACCTGACAAGAGCGTGCAAGCTGATAAAGATAGAAATATATGGCCAGCTCTCGACATCAGTTCGGTTTTCATAATCCTGAACGGTATCGAGGTCGGTTGTATTTCGATCGCGTTCGGCTTCCAGCCCGGACCAAATTCTTCGCAACGCTTCTGTTTCGCTTATATCATGGGCCTGGGCGAAAGCTCTGGCCCCATGCCGGATGGCATCGACCATCAGCATGCCGAACATCTCTGGCTGAGCCAGCTTGTCAGGTTGAATCAGACACGTAGCAGGACCGTTATCCTCTACCCAGAGCCTCGCGACTTCATGGGATTGATCCAGAAAGTCATATTCATCGACTGCAATTGCGTTGATGAACCGGCCCTCAGATTTTTTTCCTCAGCCATCAGGCGTCTGCGCGTTCCCGGGTCATGCGGAATTCGATCTTCTTGTCATAGGGCGACCCATCGATCAGGCGTTTTACATAGATGCCCGGCAAATGGATGCAATCCGGATCCAGTTCGCCGACTTCGACGATTTCCTCGACCTCGGCGACGCAAATCTTGCCTGCGGTCGCCATCGGCGCATTGAAATTCCGCGCCGTCTTGCGAAACATCAGATTGCCCGCCTTGTCGGCCTTCCAGCCCTTGATCAGGCAGAGGTCGGCAAAAATCCCGCGCTCGAGAATATAGGTCTCGCCATCGAATTCCTTATGCTCCTTGCCCTCGGCCACCTGCGTGCCGACGCCGGTCTTGGTATAAAAGCCGGGAATACCCGCGCCACCAGACCGGCACCGTTCGGCCAGCGTTCCCTGTGGACAGAATTCCACTTCCAGTTCGCCGGAGAGAAACTGCCGCTCAAATTCCTTGTTCTCGCCGACATAGGAGGAGATCATTTTCTTCACCTGGCGCGAACGCAACAATTTGCCGAGCCCCTCGTTATCGATGCCGGCATTGTTGGATGCGATGGTGAGCCCCTTGACGCCGTCTTCCTGGATCGCATCAATCAACTTTTCCGGAATTCCGCACAGGCCGAAACCGCCAACGCAGAGATGCATTCCGTCAAATAAAAGGCCCTCGAGAGCGGCCGCCGCATCCGGATAGATTTTTTCATAAACTTGCTTTCCTGACTGGTTGTCTGCCGTCTAGCGCAGGAGGCGCACGAGCGTCCAGAATAGAATATGTTTGAAGATGCGAATCGGTTATGCGCAATCCCATGTTGCGTGTGCTTGCCTGTCTGTCGCTATTTTTCTTTCTGGTGCCGGTCACTTATGTGCGTGGTCCGGTACCGCCGGCAAATGACAGTCAATATATCGCGCTCGAACCGATCGCCCTGGATGCCAGAGACCCGGAACGTATCCGCGTCGGCCGTCTCGCCTTTCTGGGTGGCTGGAAAATTACCAGTGACAATGGCGAGTTCGGCGGCATATCCTCGATGCTGGCATTGCCGGACAACCGCTTCCTGATGCTCAGCGACAACGGCACACTGGTCGGTTTCACCCTGGACGAAGCAAATCATCGAGCGATCCGGCCGTTCATTGCCCCCCTGCCCGAGGGTCCTGCTCCGCCCAATGACTATGCAAAGAAGAACTGGGACTCCGAATCCTTTCTCCATGACCCCTGGACCGGTCAGTTCTGGGTCGGCTACGAGCATCAGCACAGTATCTGGCGCTACGGCCCCTCTTTTGCCCGCAAGGAATCCGTTAATTTCCCGAAAGCGATGCAGGAATGGCCGGACAATGGCGGTGCAGAGGCCATGCTTCGTTTACCGGACGGCCGTTTTCTGGTCTTTTCGGAATCGGCGAAATATTCCGAAGGCGGCTATCAGGCACTGGTCTTCGAGGGTGACGCATCCGAACCGGGCAGCAAGGCAAAGCTGATGGGATATCGGGGTCCGAAAGGCTATAAGCTCACCGACGCAGCATTACTTGATGACCGAACAGCCTTGATGCTGCACCGGCGCTTTACGCCGCTCGACGGGGTTTCGGCCATATTGTCGGTTGCGCGATTGGCGGATTTCGAACCGGGGAAGGTCGCGACATCGCAGCCGGTCGCCACGCTGAAACCGCCGGTCAAGGTCGACAATATGGAGGCTCTCGCGGTCACCCGGGAAGGCGCCAAGATAATCGTCTGGATCGCGTCGGATGATAATTTCAGCACGCTGCAGGAATCGCTGTTTTTCAAGTTCCAGCTGCTGGATGACGAAAACAGACTGAAAAAGACCGGTCCCGAAAGCCAAAACGAAAAAGCCGGGGCTAACCCCGGCTTTTCAACGTTCGAATCGGATTGATCGTTTAAGCGGTCGCAACCTGCTTTTTCACGATTTCCTTTTTGATGCGTTTGACGCGCAGGCTCAGCTTGTCGTCCTTGGTTTTCAGCAACCAGTTGTCGAGGCCGCCGACATGTTCCACAGAACGCAGGCCGTGGGTCGAAACACGCAGTTTCACGCCCTTGCCGAGTGTATCGGACAAAAGAGTCACATTTTGCAGATTGGGCAAAAATGTCTTTTTGGTCCGGTTTTTGGCGTGCGACACATTATTGCCTACCAGCCGAGTCTTACCTGTCAGTTCGCAAATCCGCGACATCGTAAAAGTCCAATTTCTTGTTATTGAGTGATTCCCAGCGGGAAAGAGCGGTCACCTAACCATAATCGAGCCATGCGTCAAGCATGTCCGAGCCATTTTGCGCGAACCGGTCCGTCTCCGGCTCCCTATAGCCTTCGAACCGCTTCCGCGCTACTCCACCGGCATGACGGCAGCAAGATATACTTCATTCATGGGCGATGCGCTGGATCTGGCTCGCGCGGCGATCGCCGTGGAGGAAGTGCCGGTCGGTGCCGTGATCGTCAGGAACGGCGAAATCATTGGCCGTGGCCACAATCGCACCCGCATCGACAACGATCCCACCGGCCATGCAGAAATTGTGGCGATTCGCGAAGCGACCCGCTTTCTCGGCAATGACCGGCTGGACGATTGCGACCTGTGGGTCACGCTCGAGCCCTGTACGATGTGCGCCGGCGCAATTGCCCATGCCCGGCTGCGCAGAGTCTATTATGGCGCCGATGATCCCAAGGGTGGTGCCGTGGACAGCGGTGTCCGCTTCTTCGACGCGCCGACCTGCCATCACCGGCCGGACGTTTACGCCGGGATAGAAGCAGAGAATTCCGCCGAAATGCTGCTGGGCTTTTTCCGCGGGCGCCGCGACTAAAGCCTAGTGCACAAAGCGCGCGACGACATCGCGATAGCTGCGGCTGACCTTGACCTGCGCGCCTGACCCGAGCACCAGAAAACATTCGCCATTGGTATGCGGCTTCACTTCCCGGACCTGGCTCAGATTGACGATGGTGGAGCGGTGCACCCGCTGGAAATGGCGCGGATCGAGGCGCTTCTCCAGATCCTTCATCGTTTCGCGCAGGATCAGGCTGTTGTCCGCGGTATAGATGCACATGTAATCGCCCGCGGCGTCGATCCGTTCGATCGTGTCGACATCGACGCGGAAAATCTGGCCGCGGTCCTTCACATTGATCAGCTTCTCATAGCGATTCGCCGATGCCGGCTCATCGGTATCCTCGATATCGGCCATCGCGTCGGGAGCCACTTCGCTGAGCACATTTTTCAGCTTTTCAAGCTCGGCACCGCCGCGTTTCTCCAGCAGGCGCTTTCGCACTCGGTCAATTGCGTCGGCCAGCCGGTCTTCCTCGACCGGTTTGACCAGATAGTCGATCGCCTCCGCCTCGAAAGCCCGGACAGCATGTTCGGAATAGGCAGTGACAAAGATGAACAGCGGCGGTTCGATCTCCATGATTCCCTGCACAACGGAAAAACCGTCAAAGCCCGGCATCTGGATATCAAGAAACACCAGATCGGGCTTCAGGGTCTTGATCTTGCGAATCGCTTCGCGGCCATTGCGACAGGTGTCGACAATCTCGATATCGTCAAATTTCTCGAGCCGGATCTGCAGACCCTGTATCGCCAGCTTCTCGTCATCGACTAAAATTGTCTTGATCGTCATGTTTTTAAATCCTTATGCTGAAATGATGCCATCGACCGTGCATTTACCGGCTCCCGCTGATGGTCATCACTGGATGCATGCTCTCCAAAATAGTCTCGTTCCTCAATTGCTCATCGGTGGCAGAATGGTCTGCCGCTTCCCGTTCGATCTGTTCTCTGGTTTCAAATGGCAAGGCGATGAATACCGAAAAGCCCTCGCCAGGCGACGAGCGCGTTTCGAATATCGCGCCTTCTCCATAAGCCTGGTTTAATCGCTCCTGAATATTCCCCAAGCCGACACCGGTCGATGCGGATTTACCCGACGTGCCGCCGATTTTCCCGGGCCCGGTATCCGAGACGACAATACGCAGCTTGTCGCCGTCGCGATGGGCCGACACCGAGATATCGGCGCCTTCCTCCTGCGGCGTCACCGCATATTTGATCGCATTCTCGACCAGAGGCTGAAGCAATAGCGATGGCAGCAGGGCATCGCGCACCGCGGGATCGATATCGAAATGCGACCGCAACCGTTCCTCGAAACGCATTTTCTCGATATCCAGATAGAGATGCAGGGTTTCCACCTCCTGCGCCAGCGTGACCCGGCTGTGGACTTCATTGACCAGCGTATGGCGCAGGAAAGAGGACAGGCGCGACAGCATGGCGTTGGCCGGTTCGGTCTGGCGCAGCAGCACCAGGGTCGAAATGCTGTTCAGCGTGTTGAACAGGAAATGGGGATTGAGCTGATAGCGCAGCATTGCCAGCTGCGCGCGGGTCGCTTGCGCTTCCAGCTGCAGCAGCTGGTCATTCTGTTCCTCCACCCGCAGGAAGAAATTGATCGCGTAATAGAGCGCCGACCATGCGCCGAGCAGCATGATGCCCAGAAACAGAGAACCCAGGAACAAGGTACCGAACGCGGTTTCCGACGCCGGGTTCTGGATAAGAAAGACCCAGGCGTCGATGAATGCATATAGCGCCGATGCAACCGTCAATATCGCGGCGGTGCTGCTCCATGTCACAATCGGGCGGCGGTGGATCAGATTCTTGTAGACCACCGACAGCAGCAGGGAGATCGAATAGCCGGTAATGGTCGAGATGATGACCGGCACCAGGAAACCAAGTGGCAATCCGTTGGATATCCCGCCAATCGCGCGCAGAATAAGCGCGCCGGCCCAGCCCGCGGATTGCAGGTTCCAGAATGCCCGGTTCTTGTTGCCAAAAACGGCTGGGGACGGATTTCCATAACGGCCATTGCGCCATCTATAGCGGGCCATTGCCGCTTGGGAAAGAATCGCCTATCATTTGCGCAAATAAGACGACGAAAGTTCCGTTCTTCGACGCAAATGCAAAGCTATTTGTATTGTTCGGTGACAAAATGGGACCAAAGATCGGCAAAATACAAAGGAGAATATCATGGGTGGTCCAAACGAAGTCCGGGCAAAATTTCCTTCGATGGAAGAGGGAACGCAGGAAGACTGGCAGATCATCGGCGGCCATTTCGGCCCTTTCGCCAGCAAGGTCGCCGACCGGGTACTGGACCATCTCAAATTGCTGGACGGAGATTTTGGCGGCTTCCCGATCGACCGGATGCAACATAGTCTGCAGACCGCCACCCGCGCGCACCGCGATGGCCGGGACGAAGAATATGTTGTAATGGCATTGCTGCACGATGTCGGCGATACGCTTGGCACCTATAACCATCCCGATATAGCCGCCGCGATCCTCAAACCCTTTGTCAGCGAGAAGAACCACTGGATCACGGAGAAACACGGCATTTTCCAGGGCTATTATTTCTTCCACTATCTCGGCCAGGACCGCGACATGCGCGAACAATATCGCGGCCATGAACATTTCGAGGATTGTGCGGAATTCTGCGCAAAATATGACCAGACGGCCTTTGACGCCAATTATGACACGGCGCCGCTGGAATTTTTCGAACCGATGGTTCGCCGCGTCATGGCGCGGCCGGTCAACAGTATTTACGCGACCGAATAGGGCAAGGCGGCGAACGGCCTCAGGCCGCCGAGGATTCGCCGATTTCCTTCAGGTGACGGACCACCATATCGTCGCGGTTGGCGCCTTCGGAATCCAGTTTCAATTCCGCTTCGTCGATCCAGCACAGATTTTCCATTTCCAGAACCCGGTCGTCATGCGCCCGGATGCTGATCGGTCCGATCGGCTGGCGATCGCGCGAATCGCATAAAATCGGATTGGACGCCACGCCGGTTTCCCATCTTTCGCCCCATTGCCGCAGAGCGATCATGGTTGGCAGAAGATCCTGCCCCTTGTCGGTCAGCCGATATTCCACTTTCCGCTTGTCGTGATCACAGGGACGGCGGGTCATGATCCCCGCCTCGACCATCCGGGTCAGCCGATTGGCCAATATGTTCCGGGCGATGCCGATTTCAGAGAGAAAATCCTCAAAATGCCCGACGCCGTTGAGTGCCGCGCGCAATATCATGAAGCACCATCGCTCGCCGATGACTTCCAGCGATACGGGAAGGCTGCACTCTCCGCTCGTCAGACTCGATAAATCTTCTCTGATTTTGTCCATATAGCCATTCCTAAACCAGTTTTCTGGCGAGTGCGAAAAAATATACGTTTTAGTTGCAACTTAAAACCTAATAATATAAGTAGTGATTCGCAACCTAAATTGCAACCGTAATTTTCTCCCCTGCGGCCCGGGCACCCGGGTTTCGCAACTGATAAAGAAGAAAGGAAATATCATGCTTCTCTCCCAAAGCCCGCTTCGCGCTTCCATATTATTCTCGATCGCGGCAATGACATCCCTGACCCTGTTCACGGCGACGACCGCCGAAGCGCGCACTACGCCAGTCGCCTATACCGCCGAATTGCAGGCGCCGGTGGAAGCCGGCCAGGAAATCATCCGGGGCGCGGTCGTTCGCTGCACCGGCACCGAATGTATCGGCACGAAAAGCAGCTCCGCACCGCGGACGATCTGCGCCAAGATCGCCGACAAATTCGGCCCGGTGACGAGCTTCGCCTACAAAGGCGAGGCTTTTGACGCCGAAGCGATCGCCAAGTGCAACAACTGATTTGACCATCCCCGTCTGACCGGCTTTCTCGCTCCCCGTGACTGCCAGATTTCTGGCCCCCGCCGGTCAGCTTTAGCGCCGAAGCCCGGACTTGCTTCCCTTCCCCGGAAACAAGCGGCGGCTTCGGCGCTCTTTTTGTTGCCCCAGCCTTAAAAGCGCACCATCTTTAAGCCATGCTAAGACAATATGAACTGGTGGAGCGAGTAAGATCCTATGATCCCGATGCGGACGAGGATCTGATCAACCGTGCCTATGTTTTTCCGTTCAAAGACACGGCAGCCAGAAACGGGCCAGCGGCGACCCCTATTTCAGCCACCCGATCGAGGTTGCCGGCCTGATGACCGATCTCAAGCTGGACCAGCAGACGATTGTGACGGCGCTGCTCCACGATACTGTCGAGGATACGCTCACAACGTCGGAAGAAATCAGCAAATTATTCGGTTCGGAAATCGCCCGGCTGGTCGATGGCGTGACCAAGCTCTCCAAGATCGAGGCGCAGACCGACAACGAGAGAGCCGCGGAAAATCTCCGCAAATTCCTTCTGGCGACGTCGGATGATATCCGCGTGCTGCTGGTCAAGCTGGCCGACCGTCTGCACAATATGCGGACGCTGCATTTCATCAAGAGTGAAGAGAAGCGGCTGCGGATCGCCCATGAAACCATGGATATCTATGCGCCGCTGGCAGAGCGGATCGGCATGTATGAATATATGCGCGAGATGCAGTTGCTGGCTTTCGAGCATATGGAGCCCGAAGCCTATGACACCATCACCAAAAGGCTGCAGGCGATCAAGGAAGGCGACGAGGGCCAGGTCGATAAAATTGCCCAGTCCATCCAGAAGGCCCTCGAAAGCGGCGGGCTGGTAGCGGAAGTCAGCGGCCGGGAGAAACATCCCTATTCGATCTGGCGCAAGATGCAGGAACGACACGTCAGTTTCGAGCAGCTTACCGACATCATGGCCTTCCGGGTGGTTACCGACAATAGCGCCGAATGCTACCGGGCGCTGGGCATCCTGCACGAAAAATGGAAAATGGTCCCCGGCCGGTTCAAGGACTATATTTCCACGCCCAAGCGCAACGGATACCGGTCGATCCACACAACCATCATGCACGGCAATAATATGCGGGTGGAAATCCAGATCCGTTCACAGCGCATGCACGAGGACAATGAATTCGGTCTTGCCGCGCACTGGGCCTATAAACAGGGCAACCGGCCCGATGGACAGGCCGGCTGGATTCGCGACCTGATCGAAATTCTGGATCAGGCGGAGGACGCCGAGGAACTGCTCGAGCACGCCAAGCTGGCAATGTATCAGGACCGGATTTTTGCCTTCACCCCGAAAGGTACGTTGCTGCAGCTGCCGCGCGGATCGACCACCGTCGACTTTGCCTATGCGGTGCACACCGATCTCGGAAACCAGGCGGTCGGTGCCAAGGTCAACGGCCGGCACGTGCCGCTCCGGACCCAGCTGCAAAATGGCGATGTCGTCGAAATCCTCAAGTCCAAGGGACAGGAACCGCAGCCGGGCTGGCTATCCTTTGTCATCACCGGAAAGGCCCGCGCAGCGATCCGCCGCAACGTCCGGTTCAAGGAGCGTGACGAGATTATCGCGATCGGCACGGAACTTTACGAGGAAATCATCGAGCGCCTGCCCGGCAAGATCGGCAAGCGCGCGATCAAGGCCGCGCTCAAACGGCTGGACCTGAAGGAGCCAGACGACCTGATGATCGCGATTGGCACCCGCCAGCTCAGCGATCGGGAAGTTATGGAAGCGATCATCCCGGGCAGCGTGCACGACAATGACGACGAGCGGCAATGGCCGGAACAGGATCGCGCGATTTCGATAAAGGGGCTGACGCCCGGCGTGGCATTCAATCTCGCCGAATGCTGTCACCCGGTACCCGGCGACCGGATCGTCGGCTTGCGTCGCAGCGGCCAGAATGTCGAGGTGCACACGATCGACTGCCAGAGCCTTGCCGACGGCGTCGATGCCGACTGGGTCGATCTCAGTTGGGGCAATGAAAGCGATGGCGCAGCGGCGCGGCTATGCGTGGTCTTGCACAACAAGCCGGGGACGCTGTCCGAAATGGCGGGGATTTTCGGCTTTCACAACGCCAATATCCTGAACCTGCGCCTGTCCCACCGGGACGGCCCGTTCCATACCTTCGACGTCGATCTGGAAGTGCACAATGTCCACCATCTGATGCGGATATTGTCAGCCCTGCGCGCGTCGGAAGCGGTCGCCCAGGCAGAACGGACCTGACGCCCGCTTACAGCCTGTTTCAGGAAGCGGGCGGTGGTCCGCCGGGGACGCCCTGCGCCTGCATCTGCTGACGCAATTCCTCCATCTGTTCGGCGGAAATGAAATCCAGCAGCGTCACATCGAAAATGAGCAGGCTTCCCGACGGGACCTGTTCACTCGGTGAGGCTTCGCCATAGGCCAGATCGGACGGAATCCAGAGGCGATATTCGCCGCCTTTCTGCATCAGCTGCAGCGCTTCGGAAAACCGGGCACGACCCCGCCAACCGGCATCGGGGCCTGGTCATTGGCATCAAAGATAGTACCGTCGCGCAGCGAGCCTTCATATTTGACCAGAGCGGTGTCACTAGCCACCGGAGACGGCCCCTTGCCTGCCTTGATCACCTGATATTGCAGCCCCGACTTGGTTTCCATAACGCCCGGCTGCTTGGCATTGTCGGCCAGAAACTCGTCATTGCCTGGCGGCGGAAACAGCTGTTCCCATCCCGACTGGACAAATTCCGTCGGACTCGTTTTCTCCGGGATCGCAGCGGCGAGCGCAGCAAGGAAAATCATCCCCAGCAGCAGCCCGAACAGAAACGGCCTGACAGAGGACGACGGACGGCTGGCTTGCGGATTCGAGGCGATATCAGACACGCATTATTCTCCAAAAATCCGGAAACGCTATTATGAAAATATGGAGGTCGCTAGCGGCCCGGAATTTACGGATTTCCGGGAGCACCCTGTGCCTGCATTTGCTGGCGCAACTCTTCCATCTGCGCCTGCGAGATAAAGTCGATCAGTGCGACGTCGAAGATCAGCAGGCTGTTTGGCGGAATCTGCTCGCCGGGAGACGCCTCGCCATATGCGAGTTCAGATGGGATCCAGATGCGATATTCGCCGCCCTTCTGCATCAGTTGCAGCGCTTCGGAAAATCCGGGAACGACGGCCCCAACCGGCATCGGTGCCTGCTCGTTGGCGTCGAAAACCGTGCCATCGCGCAACGTGCCTTCATATCTCACCAGAGCGGTATCGGTAGCGATCGGCGAAGGTCCTTCACCGGGCGTGATAACCTTATACTGCAGCCCGGAATCGGTCGTCACGACACCATCTTCATCGGCATTGGCTGCCAGAAACTGTTCGTTGGAGGCACCGACAACAACGGCATTCTGGGTCCCGGCATAGGCAAGGCCGAGCGCGACAGCGACAACCAGCAGCACGCCGATCCAGATCTTGGTCAGCGAACCCTTTTTGATGGGGTGAATCGGAACCGTCGTAACAGACATGGGCAGGCTACCTTATATTCGTGGAGCCGAAGCGTTTAAATAAGGCCGTCGCGTTCCATGCGCTTGCGGTCCATCTTGCGGGCGCGGCGAACGGCAGCAGCCTTTTCGCGAGCGCGCTTTTCGGATGGCTTTTCATAATGGCGACGAAGCTTCATTTCGCGATAGACGCCTTCACGCTGCAATTTTTTCTTGAGCGCCCGGAGGGCCTGATCAACATTATTATCGCGAACCATGATTTGCATAAGACTGAGTAACTCCGTTCAGATTTCGTAGCGGTCCAGAAGCAATTTCTTCCGGCCAATATTAGTGTAAAAGCCATAAAAAGGGTTTGCAGCAGAATCAATCTGCTTCAATCTCGCGCCGCCTATCAATTTCTTGGAACCGAGGCAAGCTTTTACACGATTCAATGCGCGAATGACAGGCGCTTTGCATTCGTCTTTTCGGGGCTTTGCTATAATATGCCGAACAAAGATAATATGAGCCGATTCGAGGAGAGAGAAATGGCAACCGCGATCAACGTCCAGTCCAGCTGCAGCGAAGCAGAATGGAAGGCCCGCCAGCGGCTCGCAGCCTGCTACCGGATTTTCGCCTATCTCGGCTGGGACGAAATGATCTTCAATCATGTCACGCTCAAGGTACCGGGCGAAGATGACGCCTTTCTGATCAATCCCTATGGTCTGCATTTCAGCGAAGTGAGCGCCTCGAACCTGGTCAAGATCGATATCGACGGCAACACGCTCGATGGCTCGACCTTTCCGGTCAACAAGGCCGGCTTCACCCAGCACAGCCTGTTCCATCGCGAATTGCCGGACGTCCACGCGATCATCCACACCCACACGACCGCGACCATGGCGGTATCGTCGGTTGAAGGCGGCCTTCAACCGATCAATTTCTACGCCGCCGCCATCGTCCCGCGCCTCGCCTATCACAAGTTTGAAGGCATTACGGTGCACGAGGATGAAGGCCCGCGCTTTCTCGCCAGCTTGGCAAGAAACGGATGATGATGCTGGAAAATCACGGACCGGTGGTGATGGGCCGGACGCTGGAACAGGCCTTTCTAAACCACTGGGTGCTGCAGCGCGCCTGCGAAATCCAGATGCAGACCCTGTCGATGGGCAAGCCGGTGATGATCGGCGAAGAGGTAATCCGGAAGCATCTCGACAATCTGTCGCAGGCCTCGATCGATCCGCTGCAGCAGGGCGTCCCGGAATTCGACGCGATGGTACGGTTGATCGATCGCGAAGACAAAAGCTGGCGGGAGTAATAACCGCTTTCGTCATGCCGAACTTGTTTCGGCATCTCTTATTGCATAAGCCACTCGCAGGAGGTCCTGAAACAAGTTCAGGATGACGAGCAGGACGCCATGACCAAATTCACCGTCAATGACCGTCCGGTCCAGTACCGGATGGACCCGGAAACGCCGCTGCTATGGGCGCTGCGTGACGCGTCCAATCTTACCGGTACCAAATATGGCTGCGGCACGGGCGATTGCGGCGCCTGCATGGTCGAGGTCGACGGTGAGGCGATCCGCTCCTGTCTGGTCACCATCGGCGAGATGGAGGGCCGTTTTGTCACGACGATAGAAGCGCTTTCGCGCGATCGCAGCCATCCGGTCCAGCAGGCCTGGGCGGCAGAGAATGTCCCGCAATGCGGCTTCTGCCAGTCCGGCATGATCATGGCGGCGGCGGTATTGCTGAAGAAAAATTCCAATCCGTCGAAAGCGGCGATTGACGAGGCAATTACCAATATCTGCCGCTGCGGCACCTACCCGCGCATCCGAGAGGCGATCCAGCGTGCCGGTCGTGTTGCACGCGGTGAAGCGGTGCTAAGTGTAGCCCCGCCGCCGGGCATTGATCCCGAAGATGCCGCCAAGGCAGTCCCGGCACTGACGCCCAAGGAATGAGTTGTTCACCCGCGAAGGCGGGCGTCCGTCCAGAAGCATCGAGATACATCCTGGCGGGAATTTTGCAGCGCTTTCAGATCGCAAAAAGCTGAACCTCTCCACGCTTGCGCGCTGACCGGATTTTGCAGATGGGCCCCGGCCTTCGCCGGGGCACAAGTTCCGCGTAAAGTCTAAAAACCAAATTTCACGGTCAGCCGGGCGTTGAGCGGCTCACCGGTTGAAATATTGTCATTATTATGGACCGACGGATAATAGGTCTCGTCGAACAGATTCTCGACGTTGAGCTGCAATTGCACCTGCTCGCTGACATCATAATAGAGCGCGGCATCAACTCGGGTGAAGGCCGGGATACGGACCGTATTGTCATTGGTGGCAAACTGGCACGACTGATGGGTCACGCCCAGACCGGCAGCAAATTGATCGGTGAAATCATATTTCGTCCACAGCGATACCATATGCTCCGGCACCTGGAACAGGCGCAATTCCTGACCGCCAACGGTAGTTGCGTTGCGCTGCTGGCCGTCGAGATAGCTATAGCCTGCGTTGATCTGCAATTGCTCGGTCAGCTTGCCGACGAGCTGGAACTCGACGCCTTCGGTCCTGGAACCGGACAGGGTTGTATTGCCCTGATTATCGAGCAGGATCGACTGATCATCACGGTCGAGGCGGAAAAGCGCAGCGGTCAGGCTGAGCCCCGATGTCAGGTCATATTTCACACCAATTTCGTAATTTTCGAATGTTTCGGGCGCCAGATTGGCATTGCTCGGCGTGAGCGTCAGAAACTGGTCGCCCGAACGCGGCAGGAAGCTCTTCGCATAGCTCGCATAGATCGAGATATTCTCCTGCGGCTTGTAGATCGCGCCAAAACGCGGCGAGAATTTCTCGTCGGTCCGGCCAAGCAGCAAGCCGTTCTGGATATCGTTTACATCCAGATCAAACCGGTCAAAACGCACACCGCCGATAATCTCGAAATGATCACCGATGCTGATCTGGTCCTGCACATAAAGCGACAGGAACTTCAGGTCGGAAACAGTGCTGCGGCTGAACGCCGGAAAGGTGAAGGCCGGAACAGCGATCGGATCGGTCAGCGGAACAACGATCTGGTCGTCATTGCTAGCCGCAAATAATATGTCCCGCCGGGCGTTGGCGGATTTCTGCTCGCCATATTCATAACCGAGTAGCAGGCTGTGGCCAAAAACCCCGGTGTCGCCCGTCCACAGGAGATTGCCCTGGGTGATGAAATTTTCGCGGTCGGTCGTGTCGACATAGCCGTCGAGCGTGACCGAATCGGCGACCGGCGTCAGCCGGATGTCGTTGCTGCGCGCGTCCACCGGATAGACGTTGCGATAAAGCTTGTCATAGTCGCCATATTGCGTGGTCGAACTGAAGCTCAACTCATCGCTGAAATCATGCTCGAACCGCAATTTCAGGATATGCGCCTGCAGCGTCGTGCGATTGGTGCCGGGCTGGCCAAACAATGTATCGTGATAACCGGTCAGCGGGCCGCAAGGGTCGGCAAACGAACAGGCATCGCCCAGAGCGCGCAGTTCCGCCGGATTGCCACGGTCGACTGCGCGGTCATCGTCGACATATTCGTAGGATAGCAAGACCCGGCTCTTGTCGCCCAATTCGGCGCCGAAGGTCGGATTGATGGCGAATCGGCGACCATCGTAAAAATCACGATGGTTGTTGAATTCCTCATACAGGCCGTTGAGCCGGAAAGCAGCTGATTCACCCACCGGCAGATTGAGGTCACCCGAAAGATAAAATGCGCCGAAGCTGTCGACACTTGCGGTTGCTTCGCCAAACTGGCGATCGGCAATCGGTGATTTGACCACCCGGTTGATGATCCCGCCACCGCCCCCGCGGCCAAAGATCATCGCATTGGGACCTTTGTGAATCTCGACTCGCTCGATATTGTAGAGCGGCCGGAAATATTGGACGTCGTCGCGAATGCCATCGACGAAGAAATCCGCGGTGGTGTTCTGTCCCCTGATGGTGATCTGGTCGCGATTGCCTTCACCCTGCCCGATCGATGCACCCGGCGTGTAGCGGAGAATGTCGCCAATATCCTGAAGCGCCTGGTCGTCAAGCTGCTCGCGGGTGACGACCGAGACGGTCTGCGGTGTATCGATCAGCGGCGTGTCGGTTTTCAAGCCCGCGCTGCTGATCGCAACATAGCCTTCCTTTTCACCGGTGACGATAATCTCCTGATCATCTGCAAAGCCGTCTTCCAGCGCCTCTGCTGCAGCAACGGGGGCTGGGATCGCGGCAATCGCGGCGAGGCTGACAGAAACGCAGAAGCGCAAAGAACGGCGCGAAATAATATTCACGAAGAATCTACCTGATATGGAAACTGGACTAAACATCGGTGCTGCTAATGCGAATGGTTTTCATATGCAATAGCGAAGCTTGGTTCCGTTGGGTTTTCTTTGAACCCGCCAGCCAATTCGTGTTTATGAGAGTCGTTTAACGAATCGGGAGAGAAACATGAAAGCAACCATCTGGCACAATCCGAAATGCGGGACGTCGCGCAAGACCTTGGCGATATTGGAAGAAACGCCCGGTGTTGACCTGACCGTTGTCGAATATCTGAAAACCCGCCCAGCCGTGCCAAGCTGGAACAGCTGTACAGCGATGCTGGAATGACGCCGCAGGAAGGCCTACGAGTCCGCGGTTCCCCGGCCGAGGAGCTGGGGCTGACAAAAGATGACGCCACTGCCGACCAGATTCTGGATGCCATGGCCAGGGAGCCGATCCTGATCAACCGGCCGCTGGTCGAGACCGACAAGGGAGTCAGACTGTGCCGGCCGCAGGATATCGTGCAAGAAATACTCTGACGCGATTTGCTTCCGGCGGATTGGGATAGAACGGACCGGGAAAGACAATGGCGGTAATCGCAGTGTACAGTATGAAAGGTGGCGTCGGCAAAAGCTGCACCGCAGTGAATCTGGCATGGAACAGCGCCGTCGGCAGCTCACGGCGGACATTGCTCTGGGACCTGGATCCGCAAGGCGCCGCTTCGTTCATTCTCAAGGGCGACAAGTCGAAAAAGGACCGCGCGCGCGCCATGGTCGCCGGCGATGTCAATCCGGAAAAGCTGATCAAGCATACGGACGTGGAGAATCTCGATATTCTGGCCGCCGACGTATCGTTGCGCGGTCTCGACCGGCTGTTCTTCCAGATCAGCAAGAAACGGCATCTCGGCAAGCTGCTGCAGGAAATCGGCAAGAATTATGACCGGATCATTCTCGATTGCCCGCCCGGCCTGACCGAAACCAGCGAACAGATATTGCGCAACGCCGATATTGTCATCGTACCGACAATCCCCTCCCCGCTGTCGGAACGCGCGCTCACCGATGTCCAGATGTTTCTGAACAGCAACAGCAAGAAACACGCGCCATTGCTGCCGGTCTATACGATGGTCGACAGACGCCGCTCGATTCACAACGAGGGCCTGGCCCGCAAACCGAAATGGCCGGTCATTCCGATGTCGAGCGCCGTTGAACATATGACCAAATTGCAGCAGCCGGTCGGCAGCTTCGCACCGCGCAGCCCTGCCGCACAGGCCTATGCCCGGATCTGGCGCGGCATCGAGAAAAGGCTGGCGAAAAATAGTCCGGCTGGACGGACTCAGGCGGTCTTCTTGCCATATTCCAGATGTCCCGGTTCATATGAACGGAACAATTGCTTGGCATCGGCAGGGATCATCGGACGACCGAAATAATAGCCCTGGATCTTGCGACAACCCAGCCGCTTGATCATCTGCACTTCTTCTTCCGTTTCCGCGCCCTCGGCGGTCGTGGACATGCCCAGAGAATCCGCCATGGCGACGACCGCCCGGATGATGGCAAGACTTTCCGGAGCATTTTTGGCGGCACCCTGAACGAAACTGCGGTCGATCTTGATCGTGTTGAAACGGGTTTTGCGCAGATAGCCGAGCGAGCTATAGCCGGTGCCAAAATCGTCAAGCGAGAGGTTGACGCCCAGTGCAATGATCTGATCGAGCACTTCTGCAGCGCCGTTGCCCTCGCGCATGAAGATGCTTTCGGTAACCTCTATCTCCAGACGGCTGGGCGGAAGCCCGCTTTCCTCGAGCGCGGAGACCAGCATCGAAAGAAAATTCACTTCGGTCAACTGGTCCGCCGACACATTGACCGCGACCTTGACCGAGGCGGGCCAGGCCAGCGCTTCCTTGCATGCCGTCCGCAAGACCCATTCGCCGATCGGAACGATCAGCCGCGCTTCTTCGGCCAGCGGTACAAATTTGGCAGGGGAAACAACGCCGAATTCCGGACTGGTCCAGCGCAGCAAAGCCTCGAAGCCGACAACGCCGCCGGATTCTGCACTGACAACCGGCTGGTAATTGAGCGACAGTTCGTCATTCTCAAGCGCCTTGCGCAGCGCTATTTCCATGACTCGCCGTTCTTCTGCCTGGACATGAAGCTTCGGCTCATAATGGGTGTAGGCCCCGCCGCCCTGGTCCTTGGACCGGTAAAGCGCGAGATCGGCGCTGCGCATCAGCATTTCGACCGTGCGCCCGTCACGCGGACCGATCGCCGTACCGACGCTGGCGCCGATATATAACGTGTGCTGGTCAACCTCATAGGGCCGCGAGAGGGTGTCGATGATCCTCTCGGCCAGCAATTCCATATATTGGGTGTCGCTCGCTTCCTTGATCACGATGGCAAATTCGTCCCCTCCGAGACGCCCGCACAGCTCGTTGTCGGTCATGATCGAACGCAACCGGTCGGCTACGCGGGCCAGCAACCGGTCGCCCACCGGGTGGCCGAGCGTATCGTTCACGGCCTTGAACCGGTCGAGATCGATCATCATGAATCCGCAGCGGCCGTTCCATTTCTCGGCTGTCTGCATAGCCTTGCTGACCGCGTCGGTCAGCTGCAGGCGATTGGGGAGACGCGTGAGCGTATCGAATCTGGCGAGTTGCGAAATCTTGTCCGCCGACTGGCGCTGTTCGGTAATGTCCGAGCCGACACCACGAAAACCATGAAACACGCCATTGTCATCAAGCTTCGGAGAAGCGGACAATTCCCACCAACGGGTTTCGCCATTGATCTGCACGGGCACCAGCATGTTGCTGAAACTGTCGCGCTGTTTCAGCTTTTCCGCCAGTTCGTGCAGGGCGGTCGAGAATTTCCCGCTGTCCCAGGCTTCTCCGGCGACCAGCTGCAGAAACGGCTTGCCTTCGATCTCTTCGGTAGGCTGTCCTATCGCATGGGCGAATCGCGGCGAGACATGCATGATGCGGCGGGAGGTATCGGTCTGCCAGAGCCAGTCGGCGCCGGTATCCTCAAATTCCTTGAGCAACAGGCTGACCACTTCGCTTTTCTCGTTGAGACTGGCTTCCGCGACCCGCCGGTCAATGAACGACCGGCCGGACATCAGGCATCCGGAAATCAGCAGGACCGCGATTGCCAGAGTGGCCAGGGCCAGATGGGGGCTGCCGATATAGAGCCAGCCGAAAATTAGCGCTGCGCTGGACGATGATATGAACAAGATGCTGCTGAGCGGCATATTCGACAAGAGCATCGCCGAGCCCACCATCAGACAGATGATGGTCGCCCACACCGGTATCATGGTCAGCAGGTCAGAGCTGAAGGCAAATAGCAGGAAGCCAGCGCCCCACAGTGAGCCGCCAGCCAGGGAAATGAGGTAGAAAGCCGTCAATTCGGATCGGTGGATCGATTTCCGCTGCCAGGCAGACTGCTTTCGGTACAGCAGGTGGGCGTAGACATATACAGCGCACAAACATACGAGCCAGACACCGAGCAGCAGGATATTGACCTGGCCGACACCCAGTTGCAGGGTCAGCAGACCGCACACGACCGCAGCAACAATCTTCAGCAGACCATGCTGGTTATTGCCATTGAACTGCAACGCACGGATACGGCCCCAGTCGACCCCGGGGGGATCGGACAGGCCTAACAGCACGCTGAGCGGGATCACCCGAGGCAGGCCGGTTTGAGCGAATGTTCTTAACACCGCTCGTCCCTACAACGAAATTCTTAGCGAAAAGTAAGGATCGGGCTAATTTTTCTGCCCTATCCGGACCGCTTGTGCAGTCCCGCTTCAGGCGGCCACCGCATAAGGCTGAATATCACCGGAGAGATACAGGTTCCGGGCCTCGCACGGCTCAGTTTTCCGGAACTGGTTCTTGGCAAGGTCCGGGGCGGCACGAGCTCGATCACACAATTCATACCGGTAATGGCCCTCACCTTGTCCCGAATCTCGTCGCGCAGCCGCAACCGTTCGATCTCGTCGGATGTCCGGCACTGCACCAGCACCGCCGGCGTTTCTTCGCCGCCCGGCGTCGTGATTGCGAAGGCGGCAATATCGCCGGCCTTGAAACCGGGCAATTGTTCCACCGCCCACTCGATATCCTGTGGCCAGTGGTTCTTGCCGTTGATGATGATCATGTCCTTGGCGCGACCGACGATGTAGAGATAGCCGTTCGACAGATAGCCCATGTCGCCGGTATCGAGCCAGCCATCGACCAGACAGGCATCGGTTGCCTCCTGGTCGCGATAATAGCATTCCATTACCGCCGGGCCCTTCATCCAGACCTTGCCAACGGCCTTTTCAGCGAGCACCGCTCCGTTTTCCTCACGGATTTCAAGCTGCGTATCGCGAACCGGTTTCCCGCAATTGACGATCGCGCGATAGCGTTTCGGACGGCTGCCGTCGCTCTTTTCTCGCCGGACAGTTCGGTCTCTTCAACCAGTTCGACTTCCATGCCTTCGCCGGATGGCATCAGGGTTACGGCCAGCGTCGCTTCGGCGAGGCCGTAGCTCGGCAAGAAGGCCTTGGCGTCGAATCCCGCGGGCGCAAACGCATCGGTAAAGCGCTGCATCACGTCGGGCCGAATCATGTCGGCGCCATTGCCCGCCAGCCGCCAGCGCGAGAGGTCGAACCGCTCCTGCACATTGGACTGGCTGCCGATGCGCCGCGCGCAAATCTCGTAGCCGAAGGTCGGCGAGAAGCTGCAGGACGTGCCGGGATTGCGGGTGATCAGGTCCAGCCATGACAGGGGCCGCCGGGCGAAATCGGCGGTCTTGAGATAGTCGGTCGACACCTGGTTGGCGACCATCGACAGGAAGCATCCGACAAGGCCCATGTCATGATAAAAGGGCAACCAGGAGATACAGCGATCGGTGCCATTGATCAGCATGCCGTGGGCGTGCGAACCCAGATTGTGCAGCAGCGCCTTGTGCGAGACGGCAACGCCATGCGGAAAGCGGGTCGAACCGCTGGAATATTGCAAATAGGCGATATCGCTGCTGCTGGCTGTCGGCAATTCCACCTCAGGTGCGTCCTGTTGCGCGAACGCGTCCCAGCCGGAGATCGGGATCGAACGGGACTGGCCGGCCGGGCCTGCCAATTCGGCAATCTCGTCCGGGAACAGCAACAGGGCGGGGTCGCAGCTGTCCAGCTGCACGCCGATCTGGTCGATATAGCTTTCCTTGCCGCCGAAAGACGTCGGCAATGGCAATGGCACCGGCAGCGCACCGGCGTAAACAGCGCCGAAGAAAAGCGCGCAAAACTGCGGCTCGGTATCGGCGATCAGCGCCACCCGGTCGCCCGGTTTTATACCAGCAGCGATCAGGCGTTTTGCCGCCGCCAATGCGTCGTCACGCAACTCGCTGAACGGATAGGCCCGAACCAGCGAAGCGCGGGCATCGTGAAAGTTGAAGCCCTTTTCCCCTCTGGCCGCATAGTCCAGAGCTTCCCCCAGCGTCTCGAAATCGGAGAAGCGGCGCGGAAGTTCATCCAGGGTCGGGGTTGGTGTCAATTCGGTCATTCAATATCCATTTCCGGGAGGTCCAGCCTTCCCAAAATCAATCTCGTTCGCGCTAACAGGGAATGAATAGTCATTGTCCCCCCATTCGGCCGCATCTGCCAATGTCATTGCTAACCTCTGGCGTTTAAATTTCGGCCCGACTGTGGCACAAAAAGGGCAAAGGGCATAGTTGAAGGTCAAACCGTTGAAAAACAGCGTTAAAACGTTAGATCAGGAGAGCTTGCATCGGCTGGCTATACGCTATGTCGAACGATATGCAACGAGCCGCAAAAACTCGCCGATTATCTGCACCGGAAAATCCGCGAAAGGGAATGGCTGGATACCGAGCCGCCGGCAGTCGAACAGCTGATCGCCCGTTTCGTTGATCAGGGCTATATTGACGACGCATTATATGCCCAGACCAAGGCCGCGTCGCTCATCCGGCGCGGCTATGGAACCCGCCGGGTCTCGCACGCGCTTTACCAGGCCGGCATCAGTGAAACGGACGGGCGGGAAGCCTTTCAGATCAGCGAAGCGAACAAATGGGCCGCGGCGGACAAATTTGCCCGCAAGCGGAAAATTGGCTGCTATGCCGAAACCGAGCAGGACGCGGACAAATGTCGCAAGCAATTGCAGGCTTTTCTGCGGGCAGGCCATGATTTCGACCTGGCATCCCGCTTTGTCTTCGCCCGACCCGGCGAAGAAATAACAGTGGAAGACTAGTTCATATCTGGGCAAGTAGATTTTGCCCAATAATTGGATCGGGCGCTTTGGCGGCAAGAATCGCCAGCCTAATAATATTATGATATATAGTGCCGACCGAGTCGGAATGTGTTAGATTTTTGATTTGGCTTAGTTTTGTTCGGAGATGCATAGTGGCAAGCTTGTTTGCGGAACCTGACCCTGCGGGTAATCGCGCGCCCGGTGACAGCGAGCATGATCATATATCAACCGGCGGCGAGTTGCTGCGCGCCACCGGCCGCGTAAAATGGTTCGACAGCCATCGCGGCTTCGGCTTCATCGTTCCGGAAAATAGCGACACAGACGGTCCCGCTCCGCAATCCGACATATTGGTCCACTGGAGCCTGCTGGAATCGCTCGGCACGCGGGAATTGCCGGAAATGGCGATGGTCACCTGCGAATATGCCGTCGCGCCCAAAGGCCTGCAGGCGACGAGAATTCTCGACATTGATCTTTCCGATTGCGGACCCAAGAAAGATACGTCTCCACCGACAGGCTCGCGCCAGGCGATGCACATCGTCGACGAGGATTCCGCCTTCGTCAATGCCGAGGTAAAATGGTTCAATCGGGCCAAAGGCTATGGTTTTCTGGTGAGCGACGATTTCGACGGCGATATATTCCTCCATATGGAAACCCTGCGTGACGCCGGGATTGCGGAAATTGCTCCGGGCCAATTGTTGCTGACCCGAATAAGAGACGGAAACCGCGGACATATGGCGGTGCAAGTCTGCCTGCCCCCGTCGGACTGAAAAAGAGACCCTCCCGAATGATCAAGATTTCAAAAGCGATCGCGCTTTCCCTGGCCCTGCTTGGCACGGCCGGCATTTCCGGCTGCTACGCCCGGACCGGCGACAGCGCGGCGGCCAGCACGCAAGCGGAACTGCCAGTATCCGAGGCGGGACTCCGACAGGTGCCGCTCAGCGTCCGGACCGCGGATGGCCGGCATAATTTCGTCGTCGAAGTGGCAGAAAGCGGCGCCGAGCAGGCCCAGGGTCTGATGTTCCGCACCCGTCTGGCTCCCGACAAGGGCATGATATTCCCCTTCCCCCAGGATCGCATCGCGAGCTTCTGGATGAAGAATACGGTGATCCCGCTGGATATCATTTTCGTTCGCAGGGACGGGACAATCGAATCGATCGCCGCCAATACGCCTCCCTATTCGCTGGAATCGGTCCGCTCCAACGAGCCGGTGGGTGCGGTGCTCGAAATTGCAGCCGGCCGGGCAGCGGAACTAGGCATCGGGCCGGGCGACACCGTCACCTGGTAGTGACCGTCCCGACGCCCGCTTGCATCCGTCCTGTTTGACATTTTTTCATTGCGAAGCGCATGGCTGCGGGGCTAAGCGCACAGCATGAACATATTGGCGAAAATATTCACTTGGTGGGACGGCGCAACGATCGGCACCGCCCTATTCAGCGCCCGCAAAGGCAAGCGCGTCGGCGAAGATGTGTTTGGCAATATCTATTATCAGGCGAAAAAGCCCGGGACCGGCCATCCGGCCGGGCAGCGCTGGGTCATTTACAATGGCTCCAATGACGCAAGCCGCGTGCCGCCGGAATGGCATGGCTGGCTGCATCACAGCTATGACGAAATCCCCGAAAGCCATTTGCCGCAAGCGCGTATCTGGGAAAAAGAACCGAGCGGGAACCTGACCGGCACCGCGCGTGCCTATCGCCCGGCAGGGGCATTGGAAGAAGGCGGCCACCGTGCCGCAGCAACCGGCGACTATGAATCCTGGAACCCCGCCGAAGCGGAATGACGGGCATGATGCGCCACTCCGTGACATTTCCGATGCTGGCCGCCATGCTGTTGCTGACGGGTTGTGGCTGGTTCAGCGACGACAATGTCGATGAAACGCGACCGGCCAGGCTGCTGAAAAAGGGGAGGTTGCTGCCACCGACGGTGATCTGGTCGCATCGGTTACCGAGCAGATCGGAACACCGATGGCGGAACGCGTCGCCACGCTCGGCTTTCTCAACAAGCGCAACGGACTCACGCGCGATCTCGAGCTGCGGCCGGGCCAGTCGATCCGCATCGGCCGCGCAATCGTCCGCCTGCGCGCGTGCGAGCGGACGGCGCCTTGGGAACTGACCCCGGAACAGGCGCCTTTGTCCAGTTGCTGGTCAACGACCGCCCCTCCAACCGGTCGGGCGAAGACCAGTGGAAAAGGGTTTTCTCCGGCTGGCTGTTTCGCGAATCACCGTCGCTGAATGTCGTCGAGCACCCGATTTATGACGTCTGGGTCAAAAGCTGCGCGATGAGCTTCCCCGGCGAAGAGGATCCGCCCGAGGATTCGGGCAATCCGACGGCGCCACGCACATCCTCGTCCAATCTGGCCAATAATATATCGAGCGCGCCGAATGAAACCGTGCCGGAAGCCCCGGCGCCTTCAGCCGCAGCACCGAGATCTGCGCCGGCTCCCGCGCCAGCGGCCAGGCCCGCACCGCCGGTCAGCAACCCGCCGGAAGACCTGATCGGCGACCTGATCGCCGATACCGATGACGGCGCATAATTCCGCACTTTCGCGAGCATCTCGAGATAGACTTTCTGGCTGATTTCAACCGCTCCCAATGATGCCAGATGGTCGGTCATGAACTGGCAGTCGAGCAGCGGAAATCCGCCGACCTTCAACCGGGCCACCAGCCAGGCCAGTGCCACTTTCGACGCATCGCTGGCGCGCGAGAACATGCTTTCGCCGCAAAAGGCCCCGCCAATCGCCAGTCCATAAAGTCCGCCGACCAGCTTTTCCTCGCCGGTTTCGGCATCTTGCAGCCAGCATTCGACGCTGTGCGCACGGCCGAGTTCGTGCAGCCGGTTGAACGCCTCCTCGATCTCGGCATTGATCCAGGTCTCCTTGCGATCGGCGGCCTCGCTCGCGCAAATCCCGATCACGTCGGCAAAGGCGCTGTCGGTCGAAACGCGAAACCGGTCCGACCTGATGGTTTTGCGCAGCGAGCGCGACATCCGGAAATTGTCGAGCGGGATGATCGCGCGCGCCTTGGGCTCGACCCAGAAGGTTTCCGGATCATCCCGGGCGTCCGCCATCGGAAAGATACCCGATGCATAGGCTTTGACGAGAAGATCAAGATCAATGGTCATGGACAGGGGATAACGCGGCGAACATCATTCGCCCAGAGTGAAAGCGATAAAGATTTCCAGCCGTCAGGCCGTCATCAGAACGCGTGCTTCCTCGGCGATTTTCTCCGCTATCGCCGCATATTCGCTGGCAAAGCCGGCATTGGTGCGCCAGGCCGCGCCGATGCTGCGGGTCACCGACCAGCCCTCGACATCAAGCAAGGCAACGTCACCGCCGCGGGGCAGTTCGGATCGCACATAAAGCGCGGGCAATATCGCCAGTCCCAGCCCGGATGCAACCATCTGCCGGACGCTGTCCAGGCTGGTGCCTTCATAATCGCGCAGCAGGTTCATATCATGCTGCTGACACTGCCGGGCCACGTCGCGGTGAAGATGATGCCGTCGGTCCATGCTCAGCACCGGCGAGCCGGCCAGATCGGACAGGGTCAGATGGTCGTGCGCGGCCAGCGGATGGTCGGGAGGCGCGACCAGCAGCAACGGTTCGCGAAACAGCGGTTCGATATGCAGATTTTCGCCCTCGATCGGCAACGGCCCCAGCAGCATGTCGATAGACCCTTTGGTCAGTTCCATTGCCTGCAGATCGGGTATCCCCTCGCGCATGTAAAAACGCAGGTCCGGACGGCTGCGGTGGAGCGCCGCAATCACCGGCGGCATCAGATAGGGGCCCAGGGTTGGCGATACACCGAAGCGCAATATGCCCGCCAGACTGTCGCTGGCCCGTTCGGCCAGATCGCGGATATCCTTGACCTCGACCAGAACCTGCCGCGCACGCGCGGCAATTTCCCGGCCCACCGGTGTGAGTTCGGCGCCATGGGTGCGCCGCTCGATCAGGGTTACACCCAGTCTTTGTTCGAGCGTCCGCAGCTGGTGGCTCAACGTCGGCTGCGAGGCTCCGGCCGCTTGTGCAGCCTTGCCGAAATGGCCCTGGTCCGCGACCGCAACGAGATATTCAAACTGGCGTAATGTCGGCATGACGCTGCTCCATATTATAGAAACAGTCTATTGATAAAGACAATTTCATTCGATTGTACTTATCACCTGCCTTGCATCATATCAACACTATCGATGCCGATGCACGATAGAAAGAGGATAGTCGTGGAACAATATAGCAACAGCCTGATCCGCAAACATCGCAAGCTGGGCGATCAGATCGCCAATCATAAGGACCATGGCGAACAGGTCCGCGAGCTGCAACGGTTGCAGCGCAGCCTGGCCGAACGCATCCGCAAAATCCAACGGGGCGCCGCATATCGCCAGCAGGGCGAAACCGCCTAGTCACGCTTACCCTTCCCCCCACTGGGGCGGCAGCTTCCCCCTCGACGGCTGGCCGCCCCGATTTTTTGTAACCGCTATTCTGGAAAGAGGACGATGGCCTGATGGTAGGAAAGATGAACGCGGCGCTGCAGGAATTTATCGCGCGGGAAACCAGCGCAGGCATCATCCTGTTCTGCGCGGCGGTGGCGGCAATGGTTGCCATGAACAGCGCCTTCAATCCTTATTATCTGGCCTTTCTCGACATTCCGGTGGCCTTGCAGTTTGGCGCGCTGGAAATCGCCAAACCGCTGTCGCTCTGGATCAACGACGGCCTGATGGCGATCTTCTTCTTTCTGGTTGGCCTGGAAGTGAAGCGCGAGCTGATCGAGGGGCAGCTTTCCAGCATTGAGCAAGCGGCGCTCCCGGCTATCGCCGCGGTTGGCGGCATGGCGCTCCCGGCGCTGGTATTTCTCTATTTCAACTGGAATATTGCGGAAAATGTCAACGGCTGGGCGATCCCGGCGGCAACCGACATCGCCTTTGCGCTCGGTGTGTTGGCCCTGCTCGGCAAACATGCACCGGTGTCGCTGAAAGTGCTGCTGCTCGCGATCGCGATTATCGACGACATCGGCGCGATCATCATCATTGCCCTGTTCTACACCGCCGACGTCTCGAGCGTCTCCTTGTTGCTGGCCGGTGGCGGAACCGTGTTGCTGTTCGCGATGAACCGACTGGGCGTGATCCGCACCGCCCCTTATATATTGGTCGGTATATTTCTCTGGATCTGCGTCCTGAAATCCGGCGTCCACGCTACGCTCGCCGGGGTGATCGCAGCGCTGGCGATCCCCCTCTCCGCCAGGGACGGCAGCTCGCCACTGAAACATCTCGAACATATCCTGCATCCCTGGACTGCCTTTCTGGTGCTGCCGATATTTGCCTTTGCCAATGCCGGCGTATCGCTGGCAGGTCTGCAGATATCCGACCTGATGGCGCCACTGGCGCTGGGCATTGCCGCCGGTCTGGTGGTCGGAAAACAGCTTGGCGTGTTCGGCTGCATCTATCTGGCCACCCGGACCGGTCTGGTGAAACGGCCCGCCGGCGTGTCCTGGCTGCAGCTTTACGGTCTCGCCTGCCTGACCGGCATCGGCTTCACCATGAGCCTGTTCATCGGCAATCTCGCCTTTGACGATCCCGGGCAGATCGAAACCGTCAAGCTGGGCGTGATCAGCGGTTCGGTGGTTTCCGGCCTGCTCGGATATTGCCTGTTGCGCTTTGCTCCTCCGGCAGGCGCGAAGCGGGCCGGAGAGGCGCAGGCCGAAACGGGCTGAATCTATCAGGCAAGACCGATTTCTGCGGCCGTCCAGCGCCGTGAATAGGCCGGATTTTCGGTATCACCCACCTCGTAAAAGGATTCGGTGAAGCCGCCATCATCATGCAGGGTGACCAGTGCATAGCCGTTTTTCATACGCGGGACATCGTCGGCAAATGCCGGATCGTGGCAATGGGCGTAATAATCGATATTGTCCCTCACCGCCGCATTCTCGAGACCCCAAGCGGGACCAAAGGGCACAGCTCCGTGGCCACAGCAGCGGCTCTTGGTAACAGAAGTGGTGTCCTTGCCGACGATCATCCGGTCATAGACGATCCCATTATGGACATGCCCCCAATACCATAAGGAAGGAGGCGAACCGATTGCCTTGCAGACCTGATCATAGAGGATATTGGTTTCTGCGGTGATCGTGTCGCACGGATTGTGGTGGGTCATGACCATGATCGGTCCCTGATGCCCTGCGCAGACATTCTCGATCATTTCGATTTGCTTGCGGTGCCGGTCAATGAAGAGAAAGCCGTCGGTGCCAATCGCGCCTTCCATATACATTTTGATACCATTTCTGGTGTCCGAATAATAAGCCGAATCGAGCCCGAGCACCAGCCAGCTTTGGCCTTCTTTTCCATCGGTCGGCCGGATCGGATATTCCAGCGCAAAAACGCTCGCCCCGTTTTGCGCCGCGAAATATTCCGACCGGGTCAGCGCGGTACCGAAAATGCCTTTGCCGGCGCCGTACATTTCGTGGTTGGAATTCAGCGTGAAATTACGCCCCTGGCCCTGATCCGGCCATAGGCTGACAAGATTGTCCAGCTCCTCGTGCGCAGAGTCCGGACCGAGTCGCGATTCCGCTGTCCCTGCATAATAGGTGTCACCCAGATGGATCAGATAGTCGGTCGGCTGCTTTTTGACATCTTCGATGACCCGCATCGCAGGACTGGCCACAGAGGCGTTGTTCCTGCCCGTTTCCGCGTAATTGCCGCCGCCCCAATCGCCGATAATTCCCAGAACGGGTTCGGGATTGTCCGGCTTCTCCGGCCCCCGCGCTTTCGGTGACAACGCTATAGGCCTCAGTTCCGAATTGGGGAAAGGATGATAAATATCCGCAGGATGCACGAGGTTGAGGACATAGTTGAGCGTTGCGACCATCCATTTCGGGTCGAGCTGCTCGTAGCGCGCCAGTCCGAATATCGTGCCGTCATCGCCCACCAGTCCCGGGGATTTCGCCTGGGCCATCAGCTGCTGATATTCCTGCTCGCTCATTTCGATTGCGGCGAGATCCCTGGTCAAATATCGAAGTATATCGAACGCCATCCGGTGCAGCTCGCTCTTCACCAGCCATTCGGAAAACCAGGCGGGAGGGGAGGTCTCCCATTTGTTCAGCCAATGCACCATCAGCCCGAATTCCGTTTTCGATGTCAGGTGAAGATAGCCCAGTGGAGTAACCGGGCTATCGATATTCTCCACGGCCTTGCGCAGATCAAGATGACAATCAGCAAGAAATGCAGAAAATTTCTTCAATCGGACATAGGCTTCAGCATCTTCAGCATTATCAAATTTGTCTACTTTCAATTGACTTTGAAAGCTTTCAAGATGAGACATGAAATTGGTATCTGCGATGCTCATTTATTTATCCCCTATCCCGACCCTGCCACGTGAATAGTATATGTTACTTGTTCCATTCTTGATAATATTGCAAGTGCAGATACCGTGATATTTGCGCAATTGCGTGCTATCGGCACCGAATGAAGCGACAATTCTATCTGGTGGCCGGACTGGCTTCGCTTGGCCTGGGCGGCATCGGCATCATCCTGCCCTTGCTCCCCACGGTGCCGTTCATGATTCTCGCCGCTTTCTGCTTCGCCAACAGTTCGCCGCGGCTGGAAGCCTGGCTGGTCGAGCATCATGTCTTCGGCCATCATATCAAAATCTGGCGCGAGCGGCGGGCGATTACGCGGCGCGGCAAATGGGCCGCCACGGTGGCTTTCGCGGTCAGCTGTGTGCTCGCCCTGCTGTTTGTCAAACTGCCGTGGAACCTCATCCCGATCGCCGCTGCGCTGATCGGTGGCAGCTGGATCTGGACCCGCAACGAGCCCGATCCGGCGAAATTGCCGGCCCACCCCCTTCGCATAAAGAATAGTTTGCGGCGCGCGCGAATCTGATAATCTCTGCCGGAATCTGAGGAGAGAAAAATGTCGCGGCAGCAATTGTTGGAAATGACTCGTTCGCTGGTCGAGCATGGCAAGGCGGATACAATGGAACTGGTCGATGACGTGGTCGCAGTGCCAGCGTCCGACTATACCGACGAAGCGCGGTTCGAGCGCGAAAAAGAACTGATCTTCAAGCGGCTGCCGTTGATGATGGCGCCATCCTGCGAACTGCCCGAGCCGGGCTGTTACAAGGCGATGGAAATGGCCGGCATTCCGGTTTTGATCACGCGGCAGAAAGACGGCACCGCCCAGGCCTTTCTCAACAGCTGCACCCATCGCGGTAATCCGGTGGCGCAGGGCAGCGGCAAGGCGTCGCGCTTCACTTGCGGCTATCACGGCTGGACCTTCAAGAATGATGGCGACCTGCTCGCGATCGCCTCTCCAAAAGATTTCGGGACGGTCGACAAGGCGAATTTCTGCCTGCAGAAATTCCCGACGCTGGAGCGGGCGGGCCTGATCTGGGTGACGCTCGATCCGAACAGCACGCTGGATATCGAATCCTATCTCTGCGGCTATGACAGCCTGCTCGAGCATTTCGGCTTCGACGGCTGGCACCTTTTTGACCAGCGGACCATTCCGGGGCCGAACTGGAAGACCGCCTATGACGGCTATCTAGACTTCTATCACCTGCCGGTCCTGCATAAAGACACGTTCGGTTCCGACTTTTTCAACCGGGCGAACTATTTCGCCTGGGGACCTCATCAACGCCTTTCCTCCCCATCGAAATTCATCCAGAAACCGGCAGCGACGAGCAGCTTGACCTTACCGAGATGGATGAAAAAGACTGGCCGATCGACGCGCTGTTGCAGGGCGTCTGGACGATCTTCCCGCATATCTCGATCGCCAGCTTCTATGGCGGCGGCGGGCGCGGAGCGATGATCTCGCAGCTGTTCCCGGGCGAGAAGGTCGGCGAAAGTTACACGACCCAGTTCTACGTGATGGAACATGAACCGACCGATGACGCCGTCCGTCAGGGTGCGCGCGAGCAGTTCGACTTTCTCGAAGTCGTGGTCGCAGAAGAGGATTATAAAACCGGGAAACGGCAGCATGAAGCCCTGCAATCCGGCCTTATCGACAAGGTCTGGTTCGGCCGCAACGAAGGCGGCGGGCAGGCTTTTCACCAGTGGGTGGATCGCCTGACCAAGGCGGATGATGACGAACTGAACCGGATTTTTGCGCCGCAATTGCAAGCCGCAGAATAAGGGGAATCAGGCCCCGGTTCAGGCGTTGCGATAGTCCCTGACCGGGGGCAGCGCCTCTTTCCATTTCGGCTGTTCGGCGCGGAGCTTTTCGAGCATCTTTTCCCAATAGGATTCGGTTTTGCCCTTGAATTGGATGTCGAAATCCTCCTGCGTCCGGAATTCGAGCAGTTCGACGCCTTCATCCCCGATCGTATAGGTGTAAGGCGTGCCGGCGGGCAGGAAGAAGCCGTCACCCGCGGCCATCTCCTCGGTGCCCATGCGGATGTCGCCGCTGATCAGATAATAGAGGCAGTCGCTATCATGGCTGTGCAGCGGCAGCGGATAGCCGGGCTTGAACCAGACATAGTGGAGCGAAAAGCCAAAGCCGCTGAACAGGCATTTCAACACCGCCCCCTCGCCGATACCGGCTTCGCCAAGCTTCGCGGCGCCATCGAGAATGACCGGATCGTCATCGACATAGGTCATATGCCCCGCCTCATCGAGACTCGGCGCGTCCTTGCCCCGGAAAATCCGCATGACTTTCAGCGGTTCGGGCTGGTTGGGAACGGGAGCAGCGTCTGTCATTTCTTCCTCCGGAGCAGAATGGGATGATGACCCTAACAGCAGTCACCCCGTCCGGGAAAGCCGACAAAATGTCAGGACCAGCTATGGGGCCTGATATTTGGCGATATAATGGTCCAGTACCGCCGGATTGAGCTTGTTCCGGAAAGAGCAGGCAATGCCCTGGTTGCCGTTGCGGACGACCGCGGCCTCGAGCGCGCCGAGCCCCGGCAATGTCAGCCAGCATAATGTACCGGGATGCGCGCTCTGCAGGGCGTCGCATGTAAAGCCGGCGAGCGACATGGCAGTGACTTCCACCGCAAAGCTGCTGGAGCAGGAAAAGCGCATCTTGGCCGGAATCGCAACCCGGTGCTGGGGCGCGCTGCACTCTTCACCGGATGGGACGGCATAGGGCATGGCCGGCTGGGGGCTGACTGCGGGAATCGGTGATCTGTGAACCAGTGAATCTGTCATGTCTGCTTCCTAAGCGTGGGCTTCGGCTTTGGCGGTGGCTCACCTGGTCATTGAAGAAACCGCGACAGAAGCTGTTTCGTCTTCCCGGGTAAATCCCCTCTTCCGAGCTTCGGTAAACAGCGGGTGGGGGAAATTTAACCATATTGCATTTCGACACAGGAGCGAACAATCACGCTTGCCGAAATCGTCTCGGGACGCTAAGGCGCGCGAACCGGCTGTTTCGCAAGGGTGATACGGCCCGTGCAGGAGTGTAGCTCAGTTGGTAGAGCATCGGTCTCCAAAACCGAGGGCCCACGGTTCGAGTCCGTGCACTCCTGCCATTTTCCCCCTTCAACAACCGAAATCCTCATGACCCAGTTTATCTCCGCCATCAGCCTGATTGTTCCCGATTATGATCAGGCAATCGCTTTCTATGTCGGCCTGATGGGTTTTGAACTGATCGAAGACACCGAGATTTCCGAGGACAAGCGCTGGGTGCTGGTGGCACCGCCCGGAAGCACCGAAACGCGACTGCTGCTGGCCAAGGCGACCAACGAAGCGCAGGAGGAGATCATCGGCGAGCAGGCCGGTGGCCGGGTATTCCTGTTTCTCGAAACCTATGATTTTGACGGCGATCTTGCGCTGATGGAGCGGGCCGGCATCGATATAATCGAGGAGCCGCGAGTCGAAAGCTACGGCAAAGTGGTGGTGTTTCGCGATCCGTTCGGCAACAAATGGGACCTGATCGAACGGCATTGAGGCTTATCGCTCGATATCGAGTGCTCCGGCAATCATACCCCATATCTGGTGGGTCAGCTTGGCCGGGTCCGGCCTCGGCTCCATACCCATGGCGTGGATGATCCCACTGCGTATCGCACCGGTGATCGCTGCGCCGGCTATCGTCGGATCGATATGGGAACCGATGTCGCCGCGCCTGATGCCGGAGTTGATATTGCGGATCGCCATTTCGACCATTTCTTCATGGCGGGCCGCTTCCACCGCCGCGACCTGGTTGGTCCGGGCCATTTTCCCGAGGATGACCGGCGCCATCGGATCATTGTAGAGAAATTCTGCAGCGGCCATCAGCCGCCTTTTTCCCGCACGCGCCAGGTGATATCCGGATCAATATACTGGTTCACCACATGATTGTAGCGATCGTAAAAGGCGTGGATGATCGCGCCCAGCATACCGGATTTTGAACCGAAATAATGATAGGCGAGCCCGACGGACACACCGGCCTGCTCGGCCACCTGACCCATTTCAAGCTCTCCGTCGCCTTCCCGCAAGATTTTTTCCGCCGCTGCCAATATCCTGGCCGCGCGCATGATCTTGCGGTCCGAACTTTCCCTTGTCTTGCCTTGACCGGCCACGCCCCGCCTTCCCTATTCCCTATCCCGTTCCACTAGCGACTATTTGAATTGAA